>NZ_JBHWHV010000027.1:0-121531 GCF_042732375.1 Streptomyces sp. NPDC059785 | reverse complement strand
GCCCTTGCGGGTGCGCGGAACGCGGGCTCGCTTTCGGTAGGTAGAACGTTCTGTCTTGACAAGTGGCGGCACCCTTGCCAATCTGAGGGTACAGAACGTTCGTTCTTGCGGCGAGGGCGGTCGGTGATCCGGCGCGTCAACCGACCGCAGAACAGAGCGAGTTGCCTTCCTCTCCGCATTGCTACCCCCACCGAAAGGGACTTTCCGTGAGCACCATCGCTGCTCCGTCCGGCATCACCGGGACGGCCTCCGCACTGCGCCGGCTCTACTTCGTCCGGTTCGCCTTCGCCATCGTCTGGGCTCTCGTGATGTTCACGATGGCATCGAAGATCACTCCGGTCGGGGCCGTACTGCTGGTGCTGTACCCGCTGTTCGACGTGGGCGCGGCCGTCGTCGACGCGAGGTCGTCGCGCGAGACGGGATCGCCGGTGCTGTTGTACGTGAACATGGCGGTCAGCCTCGCCACTGCCGTCGGCGTGGCCGTCGCCTGCGCGTCCGGCATCCCGGCGGTGCTGCGCGTGTGGGGAGCCTGGGCGGTCGTGGCCGGTCTGGTCCAGCTCGTCGTGGCCGTGCCCCGCCGCAAGATGGGCGGCCAGTGGCCGATGATCCTCAGCGGCGGTATCTCGGTCCTGGCCGGGGCGTCGTTCGTCGCGTCGGCCGGCGCGGACGACCCCGCGCTCACCAGCGCGATCGGCTACGCCGTTCCGGGCGGCATCTTCTTCCTCATCTCGGCCCTGCGCCTGGGCCGCAGCGCCGAGGCGAAGTGACAGCGCCCACAGGTGCGACGCCATCGTGATGGGCGCGGGCCCGGTCGGGGAGAACATCGCCGACCGGGCGTCGCGAGGCGGGCCGAGAGCGGCCGTCGTCGTACAGGAGTCTGCGCCCCGTCGTTCAGGACGGCGTCACTTGGTGACGATGGACTCCACCCAGGCGATGAAGTTCGCCGTGGCGCTGCCGGTGCGTTCGGCCTGCGTGTGACCCTGGGCCCACACGGTGGCGAAGTCGACGCTGCCTATGCCGTAGTTGCGCAGGGCCAGCGCGAGGTTGATCTCGGTCGTGTTGCCGGTGTCGCCCTGGGCGATGCCGGTGCGGATGCGCCAGTGCGGCGCCACCTGCGAACGCCGGTAGCCTCCGAGAGCCGGCGAGAGGTAGTACATCGGGTTGTAGGCGTTGGCCCTCCAGGCCACATCGTTGCCGATGCTGTCGGCCTCGGCGAAGTCGCTGGCGTATGCGGAGGCGCCGTAGGAGGAGTCCCAGTCGGAGTATGCGGCGTAGGCCGTCTCGTTCTTGGCGATGACGTCGCGCGTGAGCGGCGCGAAGTGCAGGGGGGCGTCGAGCCCGGTCCCGAAGACGCCGTTCTCCGTCTGGCCGCGCGCGTAGCCGTCGAACGCGCCGACCGGTTTGCTCGCGTTCTTCTGGCTGGTGACGAATCCTTCGAGGCTGAGCACCGTGGCCTTGCCCGTCCCGGAGTCGTAGTCGACCCAGGTGCTGCTGCTGTTGAGGTAGGCGATGTAGTCGGCGGCGGTCTCGAAGGTGGTCGAGGCCGCAGCCGCCGAGGGCGGACCGGGCGGGCCCGACGGGGGCGTGTACGTGTAGGGGAACGTGGTGTCGGCCAGGAAGTTGTTCAGCGAAGTGGTGATCACCGAGAGCAGGTGCTCGTAGTAGCTGCCGGCCAGGTAGGTGCCACTGCTGGACCTGGTCAGTTGCAGCCGTTTGCCCTGTTCGTCACGGAGGCCCAGGCGGTTGACGTACGTGGCGTAGGCGCCGGCGAGGTCGCCGGAGTAGGCGCTGGTCCAGGTGCCCGCCGCGCGGGTGGCCGTCGAGGCGAACTGCCCCATGTTCCACTCGTAGGACAGGTTGGCCTCGGCGAGGTTGGTGATCGGGCACCAGGCCATGACGCCGTTGACGGCGTCGCTGAGCGACCGCCCGTCGGCGTCCTCCATCGCCGCGCCGATCGAGCGCAGGTAGGGGAGGTACAGGGAGCTGTCGCCGGAGGAACCGGCGACGGTGTCCTGGGCGCCGCCGCCGCTCATGCCGAAGAGGAAGACGCTGTCCGTGCTGCCGGGCAGGATGCCGCGGTTGTACCGCAGGTAGCGGACCGCGGCCTTGAGGTCGGTCACGCCCCAAGGGGCGTCGCCCGTCAGGGTGTCGGTCGAGCTCGAGGTTCCGCGCAGGCCCGGCCATACGTAGACGAGTCCGGCCGCGAGATAGGCCGACACGGCGTTGAAGTTGTAGGACGTGGCCGGGGACTGCGCGGAGTAGCCGGGCGTGTTGACCGGGATCGCGATCGGCGCCGTGCCCGCGGAGTACTTGCCGACGGTGCCCTTCCGGTTGACCGTCGCGGTGTACGTGGTGCCGTCGCTGTTCGGGGTCGCCGTCAGGTAGGCGCCCGGAACGTAGATCGACAGGTTCTCGTAGTCGGTCGTGGCCGGGTTGGTGACGTACGCGATCCCGAGCTGGTAGTAGACGTCGTTGGCCGCGTCGTAGGACCAGGCGGTGGAGTCCAACTCCAGCCCCGTGGCCTTGGCGGACGTCTTCTTCGGGGACGGGGCGGCGGCGGAGGCCGTGCCGGTGCTCTGGGCGGCACCGAGCGCGGCCAGGGCCGCGACGCCGGTGCCCTGGATGACGGTTCTGCGACTGACGTGCACCCGTGAACCTCCGTGTGTTCAGGTTGCGTTGACAAGGGAGGGCCTGCACGCCGTGCCTCGTGGCTGGTGGTCATGACAGGCCGTGCGGTTGGGCACGACCGTAGAGCCGAGGCACTTTGCCAACAATATCTTTTACAATCTCGTGGACGGTTTCATAGGGGGCTCCTAGGCTGCGGTAGATGGCCCCGGGGTCCAGGAGGTGTCATGAAGTGGCGCGGATGTGGGGTCCGAGCGCACAGAGTCGGAGCGGCTGCTCGCCGTGGACAAGGCCCCGCTATCGCGTGCCGCGCGGCGGCAGTCGCTGTGTGATCCGGTCGAACAGCTCCGTCAGCGGTTCGCCGACGTCCCGGCCGAACTCGGTCAGCCCGTAGGTGACCTGAGGTGGCGTCGTCGGCTCGACCTCCCGCCGGACCAGGCCGTCCTGGACCAGTGCGCGCAGGGTCTGGGAGAGCATCTTCTCGCTGACGCTCCGGATGCTCTCGCGCAGCTCGTAGAACCGGAGGTCGTTGCTCCGCAGGGCGATCAGCACCCAGACGCCCCACCTGCTGGTCACGTGGTCGACCACATCACGGGCAGGGCAGTCGGTGTGAAACACGTCATAGGGCTTGTCCGCCTCGGCCTGCCTGTGCTGCGCGCCTCCCTCCATGGCATGAGCTTACCCCGAGGTACGTCCTTACCAAAAGTTAGCTCGAGCTCCTAGCGTGACGGCCACCTAGCACATCAAGGAGCTGATCATGATTGTGGTGACCGGAGCCACCGGGAACATCGGGCGGCCGTTGACGCGGCTGCTGGCCGAGTCGGGCGAGCGGGTGACAGCGGTGTCACGGCACACTTCGGCAGTGCCGGACGGCGTCCGCCATGTGGTGGCCGACCTCGCCGAGCCGGCCGGCCTGAAGCCCGCGCTGGCCGGTGCCGAGTCGCTGTTCCTGTTGCTGTCGGGCGACCTGCACGCGACAGGAGCCAACCCCGCCGACATCATCGGCGAAGCCGCGGCCGGCGGGGTCCGCCGTGTCGTACTGCTCTCCACGCTCGGGGTGGTGACCAGGCCCTTCGGTACCACGCGGATCGCGATGCGCGCACTGGAGGACACCCTGCGGGAGTCCGGCCTGGAGTGGTCGATCCTGCGGCCGGGCGGCTTCGCCTCCAACGCCCTGTGGTGGGCCGAGTCGGTCCGCGCGCAGCGGGTCGTCGCCGCGCCTTTCGGCGATGTCGGAGTGCCGGTCATCGACCCGGCGGACATCGCCGCGGTCGCGGCGGCCTGCCTGCTGGACGACCGGCACACCGGCCGGGCCTACGAGCTGACGGGCCCTGAGGTGATCACTCCGCGCCGGCAGACGGAGGCCATCGCCGCCGCGCTGGGATCGCCCGTCAGGTTCCAGGAGCTCACCCGCGACGAGGCCAGGGCCGCCATGACCCGGAGCATGCCGGCGGAGCTCGCCGACGACACGCTGGACATCCTCGGGTCTCCGAGCCCGGCCGAGTTGCGCGTCAGCCCGGACGTCCAGCAGGTCCTGGGCCGGCCCCCGCGCCCCTTCGCCGACTGGGTCGCCCGCAACGTCGCCGCGTTCCGCTGAGAACCTGTGTGATGTCCCCGGCCGGGGACATCACACAGGCTCCGAGACAGGTCGGCACCGCCGGAACTGTTCATGACCGGCGCGGGACCTGACGGGGCGGCGGCGCCGCGGGGTTCGGGAGCCGGTGGTCCCGTCCTCACGCCGTCGCTCTCACCCCCGTGCCCAGTTCGCGCCGGGCGCGGGCCGCCGCGCCGACCGGGACGGCGTCGGAGGCCAGGGACGCGCGGACCAGGCGGACGGGATGGCCGCTGACCGGTGGGTCGGCGGCCAGGGCGGACAGGACGGCGGGCTCCAGCAGGGGCCAGGCCCGGCTGACGCCGCCGCCGACGACCACCGTGGTGATGTCGACGACACCCGCCGTGATGACGATCGCGCGGGCGATGCCCGCTCCCGCGGCGCGGTACACCGCGGCCGCGTCCTCGTCGCCGCGGGCGGCGGCCTCGGCGACCTCGCGGGCGGTGCGGCGGAGGCCGGTGCGGTCGGCGTAACGCGCCCCGATGGAGCGGCCGGAGGCCAGCGTCTCCAGGTGGCCCCGGCCGCCGCAGGTGCAGGGCAGGTCACCGAAGCCGGGGATGTGCCCGATCTCGCCGGCCGCGCCGTGCGGACCCGCGTACAGGGCGCCGCCCGTCCACAGAGCGCCGCCGACGCCGGTGCCCAGGGTCATGCCGAGGACATCGGTTTCGCCGCGCACCGCTCCGCCGTACACCTCACCGTGGAGGAAGGCGTTGACGTCGTTGTCCAGGAAGGCCGGGACGCCGAGGGCCTCCTCGACGGCGGCGGTGACGGCGAAGCCCGCCCAGTCGTGGAAGGAGTCGCTCGCGACCAGGACGCGGCCGGTCACGGAGTCCACCAGCCCGGCGGCACCGATTCCGGCGCCCACCAGCCGGCCCGGGGTGCGGGCCAGCAGCGGGGCGAGCGCGCCGAGCGCGGCGCCGACCATGGCCCGGCCGCCCTCCAGCGCCGGGGTGGTGGTCTCCGCGCGGTCGAGGACGGTCAGGTCGTCCGAGCAGACCACCACCTGGGTGGTGGTGCCGCCGATGTCGATGCCGGCGAACAACGGCCGGAGCGTGGTGGGGATGGCGGAGTCCCGCGGGTCGTGGGGGGAGAGACGAGGCCCGGTCACGCCTGGGCCTCCGTACGGCCGGCCGCGAGGGCGGCCAGGCGTTCGGCCCTGCGGCCGCGCTGCACCACCGGGTCGGGCACCGGCACGGCGGCCAGCAGCCGCCGTGTGTAGTCGGTCTCCGGACGCAGCAGGGTCGTCCCGGTGGAGCCCTGCTCCTCGATCCGGCCGGCGCGCATCACGACGACGCGCTGCGCGAAGTGCTGCACGACGGCGAGGTCGTGGGAGACGAAGAGGCAGGCGAAGCCGAGCTCGCCCTGGAGTTCGGTGATGACCTCCAGGACCGCTTCCTGCACGCTCACATCCAGCGCGCTGGTGGGTTCGTCGGCGACCAGCAGTCGGGGTTCCAGGACCAGGGCCCGGGCCAGGCTGACCCGCTGACGCTGTCCGCCGGAGAGTTCGCGGGGCGCGCGCCGTGCGAGTTCGCGTGGCAGCCTGACCTGCTCCAGGACGGCGGCGACCTTGGCCTGCCGGTCCTTGGCGGACAGGTCGCGACGGTGCACCCGCAGGGGTTCGGCGACGCACTCACCGACGGTCATCCGGGCGTCGAGGGAGGCGACCGGGTCCTGGAGGACGACACCGATGCCGGCCCGCAGGGCGCGGCGGGCCCGTGCGCGGGTGCGCCCGAGGTCGGTGCCGAACAGGGAGACGGTGCCCGAAGTGGGCGGGATCAGGCCGAGAGCGACCCGCGCGGCGGTGGACTTGCCGGAGCCGGACTCGCCGACCAGACCCAGGGTTTCCCCCGGACCGACCCGGAACGACACGCCGTCGAGGGCACGTACGGCGGCCGTGCCGCGGCCGAACAACACGCTGATGTCGCGCAGTTCGACCACCGCCTCGCCCTCGGGACCGCCGCCGGGCGCGGAAGGCGGGGCCGACGGCTCGGTGGCGGAACGGTCCGTCCGGGCCGGCCCGGACACGGCGAGCCGGCCGCTGTCGTCCGGGGTCTCGGCCTCGGCTCCGGTGTTGGCCCCGGCTCCGGCGACAGCTCCGGCGTCGGCCCCGGCTCCGGCTCCGGCGACAGCTCCGGCCTCGGCGTCGGCGTCGGCCCCGACTCCGGCGTCGGCGACAGCCCCGACCTCGGATCCGGCCTCGGCGACGGACAGCCGGGGTACGGCGGCCAGCAGCCGCCGGGTGTAGTCGTGGGCGGGACGCAGCAGGACGTCCTCGACCGGTCCCGTCTCCACGATCTCGCCGTGGTACATGACGGCGACCCGGTCCGCGAAGTCGGCGACGACGCCCATGTTGTGGGTGACGAGCAGCACGCCGGTGCCCGTCTCGCCGGCGAGCCGGCGCAGCAGGTCGAGGATCTCGGCCTGCACGGTCACGTCGAGGGCGGTGGTCGGCTCGTCGGCGATGAGCAGGCCGGGCTCGTTGGCGATGGCCATGGCGATCACGACCCGCTGGCGCTGTCCGCCGGAGAGCTGGAACGGGTAGGCGTGGGCGCGCTTGTCCGGTTCGGGGATGCCGACCCGGCGCAGCAGTTCGACGGCCTCCGCGGCGGCCTCCTTGGCGGACACCTCGCGGTGGTTGCGGATCACCTCGGTGATCTGCTTGCCGATCCGGGTGAGCGGGTCGAGCGCGGTGGCCGGCTCCTGGAACACCATGGAGACGGTCTTGCCGCGCAGCGCCGCGAGGCCGTTCTCCGGGGCGCCGACGACCTGGGTCCCGGTGATGACGGCGCTGCCGGTGGCGCGGGCGTTCTGGGCGAGCAGGCCCATCGCGGCGAGCGCGATGGTCGACTTGCCGGAGCCGGACTCGCCGACCAGGGCCAGCGTCTCGCCCGGCCGGACCTGGAGGGACACGCCCTTGACCGCGGGTACGTCGCCGGTCTCGGTGGTGAAGACGACGCCGAGGTCGTCGAGTTGAAGTACGGGGCCGGACGCCGCGGCGCGGGCGGCGGAGCCCTTGGTGGTGGCGGTCATCCGCGTCCCCTCACATCGAATGCGTCGCGGAGTCCGTCCCCGATCGCGTTGAACGCCCACACCACCAGGATGATGGCCAGGCCGGGCGGCAGGATGAGCCACCAGTAGCCGGAGTAGGCGGCGGTGAGACCGGCGGAGAGCATGCCGCCCCAGTCGGTCTGCGGCGCCTGGACCCCCATGCCCAGGTAGGAGACGTAGGCGACCAGCAGGATGGCGTCGGCGACCTGGAAGGTCGCGGCGACGATGATGGTGGACACCGAGTTCGGCAGGATGTGACGCAGGATCGCCCGGGCGTGCGTACCGCCGATGGCGCGCAGGGTCAGGACGTAGTCGCGGTTCTTCAGGGTCAGTGTCTCGGCGCGGACCAGCCGGGACGGCACCAGCCAGGACACCAGGCCCAGGATGACGACGAGACCGGTCAGGTCCGGCGTGGTGATGGCGGAGACCACCAGCAGGATGAACAGCGCGGGGATGGCGATGCCGGCGTCGACGATCCGCATCATCAAGGCGTCGATCCAGCCGCCCGCGTAACCGGCGGCCGCACCCCACAGGGTGCCGATGACGGTGGCGAGGACGCCCGCGGCGAGGCCGACGATCAGGGAGACCTTGCCGCCGTACATCAGCCGGCCCAGCTCGTCGTGGCCGACGGCGTCGGTGCCGAGCCAGTGCGCGCCGCTGGGGGCGAGGTTGACCTGCTGGAGCATGGTGTGGGTCTGGTCGGTGGAGTACACCAGCGGACCGGCGAAGCAGAACAGGAAGAAGAGGACCACGACGGCGAGTCCGACGACGGCCAGCTTGTTGCGCAGGAAGCGCCGGACGGCGAGCCGGGCGCCGGATGCCTCGCGCGGCGGGGCGGCCTTGGCCGGGGTCATGTCCGGCTGGATGACGGCGCTCATGCCCGGCCTGCCTTCACTCGGGGGTCGATGATCCGCTGGACGATGTCGGCGAGCAGCGTGCCGACGACGGTGGCGACGGCGATCACCAGGACGCAGCCCAGCAGCACCGGGTAGTCGGAGGACTGCGCCGCGGTCCAGAACAGCAGCCCCATGCCGGGGTAGTTGAAGAGCTGCTCGACGACCAGGGCGCCGCCGAAGAGCACCGGCACGTAGTAGCCGAGCATGGCGACGACGGGCGTCAGCGAGTTGCGGAACACGTGCCGCCACAGGATGGCGCGGGCGCTGGAGCCGCCGGCCCTGGCCGTACGGACGTAGTCCTCGGAGAGGTTCTCCAGGGTGGCCGCGCGCATGTAGCGGCTGAACACCGCGATCATGGAGGCGGCGCCCGCGACCACCGGCAGCACCAGGGCCTGCGGTTCGGAGAACACCTGGGCCAGCGTCTCGCCCTGCGGCGCCTGCGACGGGAACCACGCCAGCCCCTGGCTGAAGACCAGTACAAGGATCAGCCCGAGGAAGTACACGGGCGTGGAATAGGCGATGAAACTCAGCGTGGTGATGACGTAGTCCACCGGCTTGTTGCGGCGCACGGCCTGCCACATGCCCATCGGGACGGCGATGAGGAGGCCCACGAGAGCCGACAGCACGGTGAGGACCAGGGTCTTCGGCAGCCGCTCGGTGATGAGCTGGGAGACAGGCTCGTTGAGCGTGTACGAGGTCCCGAGGTCCCCGTGCAGCAGTTGGCCGAGGTAGTAGAGGTACTGCACGGGCAGCGGCTTGTCGAGGCCCTGTTCGTGGTTGAAGTGGGCGATCTGCTGTGCGGTGGCCTGCGGCCCGAGGATGCCGCGCGCGGGGCCTCCGGGCAGGGCGTGCAGCAGGCCGAAGACGACGATCGTCACGATGACGATCACCGCGACGGCCTGGAGGACGCGTCTGATCAGGTACGAGGGAGTGCTCATGTGTTTTCCGGTCGCTTCGTGTCTGTGGTGCGCGCGGGCGTCACCTGGACATGGACGTCACTGCGACGTGGGCGTCGGCGGGGCGGGTGCCGGTGTGGCGGGTGCCGGTGTGGCGCGGGCCGCAGGGGGGTGTGCGCGGGCCCTTGGGCGGTCCCGCCAGGTGGCCGGACGGCTCCGCGGGCCCACGCGGGCACCGACCGGACCTACTTGGTCCACTTCCACATGGCGGGGTGGAAGTTGGCGAGGGAGTCCTGGGAGAAGCCGCCGAGGCCGTCCTTGACCACGGAGATCTGGTAGTCGGGCTCCGGCAGCCAGATCACGGGGAGGTCCTTGGCGAGCGCGGCGCTGTACTTCTGCACCGCCTCGTTCGAGGAGGACGTGGTCGTCTCGGTGATCAGCTCGTCGACCTCGGTGTTGGAGTAGCTGCCGAAGTTGGAGCCGCCGCCGGTGGCGAAGAGCGAGTCACCGCTCGGGTAGGCGGGGAAGTACCAGCTGCCCGCGGTGCCGAAGAAGGACAGCTGCCACTTGCAGCCCGACTCGTCGGCGGTGCACTGGCCGGACTGCGACAGCACGGAGTTGACCGGGGCGGTCTTGATGGTGAACTTGATGCCGGTCTTCGCGAACGACGACTGCAACGCGCTCATCATGTTGTCGGTCACGGTCGAGCCGGACTGGGACAGCACCTGCATCTCGAACTTGGTGCCCTTGTCGACGCCCGCGCCGCACTGGTCGTCACCGGAGCCGGGTGCGGTGCACACCATGGTGCCGCCCTGCTCGGTCCAGCCGTGGCCGGTGAGCAGCTTCTTCGCCTTGGCGGTGTCGAACGGGTACGGGTTGTCCTTCTGCTCCGAGGACACGAAGGACGAGTCCTGGCCCTGCGGGACGGGGCCGTAGGTGGAGACGGCGGTGCCGTTGAAGACCACCTTGGAGAGGGTGGCCTGGTCCACCGACATCTGGATCGCCTGGCGGGCGTACAGCTGCTTGAACACCGCGCCCATGGCGGGGTTGTTGAAGTTGTACGGCATGTAGGTGATGGCCCAGCCGGCCCACGGCTTCACCGAGTAGCCCTTGGCCTTGAAGGACGCCTCCTGGCTCAGGTCGGTGGCGTTGATGTAGCCGTAGTCGACGGTGCCGGCGCGCAGCGCGTTCGCCTCGGCGTCGGCCGTGGTGAACGGCAGCAGATTGACGTTCTTGATGTTGGCCTTGCCGCCGCCGTCGTACTTCGCGTTGGCGGTCAGCTCGACCTTGCCCGCGGTGGAGAACGACTTGATGGTGTACGGGCCGCTGATCGTCTCCCACAGCGGGTCGCTCGCGTAGCCCGAGATCTTCTTGGCCGCGCCGTTGAGGTACGTCCAGACCTTCTTGGCGCCGGCGGCGGTGCGGTCCAGGTCGGAGACGGTGCCGGAGGCGCTGGTCTTGTCCCAGGCGTGCTGCGGCATCGGGCGGATCATGCTCAGCTCGTTGGCGAGCATCCACTCCTGGTTGTACGCCTTGTCGAAGGTGATCGTGAAGTGCGTGTCGTCGACCGTCTTGAAGGAGGTCCAGTTGTCCGGCGCCTTGCCCGGGCTGTAGCTCGCCCAGTCCGCCTTGTCGGCCTTGACCAGGTTGAACCAGAACTCCACGTCGCGTGAGGTGATCGGCTTGCCGTCGCTCCAGTGACGGTCCCCGAGGGTGATCGTCACGCTCTTGCTGTCCGCGGCGAACTTCGCGTCGGTGGCCAGCGAGTTGTCCTTGTTCCAGCCGACCTCGCCGGTGGAGCCGTCGTACGCGATCAGCGGCTCCCAGACGGCCTGGGATATGGAGGAGTTGTTGGTGTTCAGGTGCGAGGCGGTGCCGACCGGGAGGATCCAGTTCGGCGTGAAGTTCGCCGGGAGGGCGTAGTTGATGGTGTCCGACGACGCCGAGCCGGAGGCCGGTGAACCGCCGCCGGTACAGCCGGTGAGCAGCGCGCCGGTGGTGACGGCGGCACCCGCGACGAGGGCCCAGCGACGGCCGGCCGCTCTGTGAGCAGGGAACATGACTCTCCTCAGAGTGAGAGGACCCGCATACGTCCGTGCGGACCGGGTCCGGCGCCGCGGGGTCGGCGCTGCGTACGGCGACAGTCAACGACGGACGCGCCAAACAAACAAACAAGAATTAGTAAAAAGTAAGTTTCTGCATCCTCGAAGCATCCCGCCAGCGTCCACGATCTGTTCCCAGCCCTCCTTGACGGGCGTACTCTCTCCAGCACACTCACCCTTGCGGAAGTTACTTCGTACATGTCTGAAATAAGTCCACGGAACCGCAGGACGACCAAGGGCACGACCACTCTCGCCACGCGGGTCCTCGAACTCGTCGCCTCGGGCCAGGCCTCGTCCCGCGCCGAACTCGCCGAACTCCTCGGCACGGCCGCCTCCACCATCTCCCTCACCGTGGCTCAGCTCGTCGAGCGCGGGCTCATCGCCGAGGAGGGCACCCAGTCCTCCACCGGCGGCCGCCCCCGCAGGGTCCTCAGGGCGGGCAGCAACGACGAGTACGCCGTCGCCGCCGACGTCGGGGGCCGCCACGCCCGGATCGGTGTGGTGCTCCCGGGCGGCGGTGTCCGTGACGTCGCCAACGTCCCCTTCGAGGTCGCCGACGGTCCCGAGGCCGCCCTGCCGCTGCTCGTCGAGCAGCTGGAGTCCCTCGCCGAGCGGCGCGGACGCGACCGGCTCCGGGGCGTCGGGCTCTCCCTGCCCGGACCGGTGGACGTCGACGCCGGCGCCGTCGTCCTGCCGTCCCGGATGCTCGGCTGGAACCGCTTTCCGGTCGCCGCCTGGCTGGAGGAGCGCTTCGGGGTCCCGGCCGCCGTCGACAACGACGCCAACTGCATGGCGGTCGGCGAGCAGAGCGTCAGACCCGCCGAGCACCGGCAGTCGATCATGGTGAAGATCGGCTCGGCGATCGGCGCCGGCGTCATCGCCGACGGCCGCCTCTACCGGGGTGCCACCGGAGCCGCCGGCGACATCACCCACATCCGCATCGACGGCGGCGCCGACATCCCCTGCTCCTGTGGCAACACCGGCTGCCTGGAGACGGTGGCGTCCGGCGCCGCGCTCGTCCGCATCCTGCGCGAACGCGGCCTCGACGTATCCAGTCCCGAGGACGTCGTACGGCTCGCCACCGACGCCGACCCGGAAGCCACCCGCGCAGTCCGCAGGGCCGGGGACCACCTCGGCCAGGTGCTCGCCGCCAACGTCAACTTCTTCAACCCGGACGCCGTCTACCTCGGCGGCATCCTCTCCACCCTCGAACCGTTCGTCGCCGCGGTGCGCAGCAAGCTCTACGAGAGCTGCCACCCGCTGGTGACCCAGCACCTCACCATCGAGCGGGCCGGTCTCGGCGCCGACGCCGGTCTGGTCGGCGCCGGACTCTTCGCCCTCCAGCACGCCCTGACCCGCGCCCTCGGCGACATCGGCCTGTCCGCCCCCGGGGCCGGCCGGCAGCACACCGCCGCGGGCGGAAGGACCTGACGCCGCTGCAAAAAGCCCGCTGTCCGCGGAAATTACTCCGCGGACGGCGATGAACCGCCCCGAGCCCGGGGGCCTTGTCCACCAGGGGCCACTCCTGAAAGGCCCCACACCCACCCAGACACCGGAGTCCGCGGCACGCCCCCTGTGGCGGGCCGCGGAACGACTCCCACGCACCGCACCCCGTCCGAGGAGCCATGACGCACACCCGTACCCCCGCCGCCCGCCCGGTCATCGCCGTCGCCGGGCTCGGCATCGAGTCCTCCACCTTCTCCCCGGCCCGCACCGAAGCCCCCGCCTTCCATCCCGCGCGCGGCGCCGAGATCTTCGACCGGTACCCCTTCCTCGCCCCCGGCGAGGAACTGCGTGAGGCCGCCGAATGGCACGGCGCCCTGGTCGGCAAGTCGCTGCCCGGCGGCACCGTCACCGCCGCCGCCTGGACCGCGCTCACCGGCGAACTCATCGAGCGCCTCGCCGCGCTGCCCCGCCTCGACGGCCTCTGGTACGACATCCACGGCGCCATGACCGTGGAGGGCATCGACGACGCCGAGGCCGTGCTGCTGGAGCGGATCCGCGCCACCGTCGGCCCCGACGTGATCGTCTCCACCTCGATGGACCTGCACGGCAACGTCTCCCGCGAACTCGCCCACCGCAGCGACCTGATCACCTGCTACCGGATGGCCCCGCACGAGGACCACTTGGAGACCAAGGAGCGTGCCGTCCGCAACCTGGTCGACCTGCTGGCGTCCGGCGCTCCCCGCCCGGTCAAGGCCTGGGTGCCGGTCCCGGTGCTGCTCGCCGGCGAGCAGACCTCCACCCGGACAGAACCCGCGAAGAGCGTGTACGCGGCGGTCGACGAGGTCGAGGCCACCGACGGTGTGACCGACGCCGCGATCTGGGTCGGCTACGCCTGGGCCGACGAACCCCGCAACCGCGCCGTAGTGGTCGTCACCGGCGACGACACGGCGGCGGTCTCGGCGGGTGCCGAACGCCTCGCCCGGGGCTTCTGGAACGCCCGCCACGACTTCGACTTCGTCGCTCCGACCGGCACCTACGACGAACTCCTCGACGAGGCCCTCGCCTCCGGCCGGCGGCCGTACTTCATCAGCGACACGGGCGACAACCCCACCGCGGGCGGCGCCGGTGACGTCACCTGGGGCCTGACCCGGCTCCTCGAGCGCCCCGAGTTCCAGAAGGAGGACGGGCCGACCGTCATCTACGCCTCCGTACCCGGCCCCGCCGCGATCGAGACAGCCGTCGCCGCCGGGGTCGGCGCCACCGTCACGGTCAGCGCCGGCGCCGAGGTCGACGACCGGCACGCCGGCCCCGTCACCCTCACCGGCGTGGTCCACGCGATCCGGCACGGCGACCGGGACGCCGGGACCGAGGTCGTCGTCCGGGCCGGCAGCGTGTACGCGATCCTCACCAGGCTGCGCAAGCCGTACCACCACGAGCACGACTTCACCGGCCTCGACCTCGACCCGCGCTCCGCCGACATCGTGATCGTCAAGATCGGCTACCTGGAGCCCGAGCTGTTCGACATGTCGGTCGGCTGGAAGATGGCACTCACGCCCGGAGGCGTCGACCAGGACCTGATACGCCTCGGTCACCGCCGCATCCGCCGCCCGATGTTCCCCTTCGACCGCGACATGGCCGACCCGGACCTGACGGCCCGTATCATCCCGGCCTCCGACCGGCCGCTCACCGGGGACGACGCATGACCGACCGCGCCACCCGGCCCCTTCGCGCGCCCCGGGCTCTCGTACCGGTGGCCGCAACGGCCGACGAGGCCGTTCCGGCCCCCGGGCGGCCCGCGCTGGAGATCGCCGTCACCTCACCGGCCGGTGCCCGGGTCGCCCTCGACCACGGAGCCGATCGGGTCGAACTCTGCACCGGCCTGGAACTGGGCGGTCTGACCCCGTCGGCCGCCCTGGTCGAGGCGGTCGCCGCCGTCGGCCTGCCGGTGCAGGTCCTGGTCCGCTGCCGGCCGGGCGACTTCGTCCACGACGCCGAGGAGATCGCCCTGATGGCCGCCGAGGTGCGGTCCGTGATCGCCTCCGGCGCCGCCGGTGTGGTCGTCGGCGCCCTCACCGCCGACGGCGCCCTCGACACCGCCGCCGTCGCCCGCCTCGCCGCGGCGGCCCACGACGCGGGCCGCCCCGTCGAGGTGACCCTGCACCGCGCGATCGACCTGTCCGCGGACCCGGTCGCCGCCGCCGCGCTGCTGCCCGCCCTGGGGCTCACCCGGGTGCTCACCTCCGGCGGCGCCCCGGCCGCCGGAGAGGGACTCGCCGCCCTCGCCGCCATGGTCGAGGCCGCGCCCGGCGTGCAGGTGATGGCGGGCGGCGGGGTGCGCCCCGCCGACATCCCGGCCCTGACCGCCGCCGGCGTCGCCGCCGTCCACCTCTCCGCGAAGCGCCGCGCCGAACCCCGGCGCGGGGGTACGTGGATCCCCCTCGGAGCCTCCGGCGCGTCCGCCGAGCAGGACACGTACTTCGTCACCGACCCGGTGGTGGTCGCCGAAGCCAGGAAGGCACTGGAGGCAGGGGCAACCGGCTGACCGGCCGTGCGCCCCCTTCGGTCAACTGTCCGCTGAGCGGGCCCGGAGAATTCCCTCGATCCCGTCGAGGAAGGTCTCGGAGACGAGCGCGGGGTCGGACAGGCAGCCGGAGGCCATGGCGCCGTCCCGCAGCATGACGAGATGCCGGCCGGCGGGTTCGGCGGGGGTGTCGCCGGTCTGGGCCAGCAGACCCGTGACGGTGTCCAGGAACCACTGCCGGTGGGCCAGGACGGCGCGGTGGACCGGGTGGTCCGCGTCCGGGTATTCCGCCGCCGCGTTGAGGAAGGCGCAGCCCCGGAAACCCGGGGACTGGATACCGGCGGTGATGGCCCGGCAGACGGCCCGGATCTTGTCGGCTGCCGACTGCTCACCCGCCTGAGCGGCCTCGGCCTGCGTCCGCAGCTCCCGGTCGGCCTGGTCGAGGTAGGCGAGGACGAGGTCTTCCTTGCCCTTGAAGTGGCGGTACAGCGTGGCACGGGTGACCTGCGCCTCCGCGATGATCCGGTCCACGCCGACGGAATGGATCCCCTCCGCGTAGAAGATCCTGGTCGCCGTGGAGAGCAGCCGCGCACGCGCTTCCGACGTGCCGCTTCCTCTTGTGCTCTGGTTCATGCGACCAGGTTAGCGAAGAGTGAGGGAGAACGATCGGTATCGGGGAATGGTTCGCCCCACACCAGGTCTGCGACCCGGGCGCGCATGCGCTTCTCCGTCACTCGGCCGGCTCGCAACGCAGCTCGGACCAGACCGTCTTGCCCCAGATGCGGATGTCCGCGCCCCAGCGGTCCGACAGGGCATCCACCAGGACGAGCCCACGGCCGTGGACCTGATCTCCGTCGGAGTCCCGCTTCGCCACCGGGGTCTGTCGGGACGGGACCGCAGATGGCGCGTGGGCGGTGCGTAAGTCGGTAGCCGGACAGTTCCCTGTGTCCGATGATCGGCGGATGCGTCCGTTGAAGCACGGCTACACGAATCACACCGTCGGCGGCGGCGCTGTCGTAGAGAAAACCTACGACGGCCCCGATGCTGGATGCAGGCTCCGCCGAGAGCACGCGCTGTTGCTCCGGCTGCGGGGCCGACTGCCTGTGCCACCCGTGCGGAAGGCGACTGAGCACACGCTGACTCTTGGCTTCATGGCCGGTGCGCACGGCCAGGAACTCCTGGCCGCCGGTCACCCAGAAGCCGTGCTGGCGAGTTGTGGGCAGTTGCTGCGCCGAATCCACGACATCGCGCCGAGCGTGCTGCCGGAAGACGGGTCCGGAGCGGACAAGGTGCTCGTGCACGGTGACTTCGGCCCCAACAACGTGCTGCTCGATCCCGGCAGCTTCGAGGTCACCGCCGTGGTCGACTGGGAGTTCGCCCACCTCGGGGATCCGGTCGAGGATCTGGCCTGGTGCGAGTGGATCGTGCGAACGCACCACTCCGATCACAGTCATGCACTCGGCCACTTCTTCCGCGCCTACGGCAGAGAGGTACCGGCCTGGCCTGTCCGCAGAGCCGCCATGCTCACCCGGTGCGAGGAACTGCGACGGTTCTGCGACCGATGGGACCCGAACGGCCTGGGCGTGAGGGTGTGGCAGAGGCGCGCCGCGGCTACAGCGGGTTGGCGTGAGTAGCCCGCGTTCCGGGGCTTGGGCTCGACCTCGGTTCCACGAGCCATCGTGAAAGCCGCATCGGCCTGAACGCGAGGACGGGTGTTCGCCGGCCGGACTTCAGGGCCGACCGGCCCACGCGGCGCCCCCGAACAGCCCATGGGGCGGCCCGGCGAACCGCTGGAAGCTCGAAGCGTCCCGAGCCCTGAGGAGAACCGTGATGACGGACGAAACAACGAGCCGAGCCATGGTCCACGCCCTGCTCGCGGACGGCACCACCGTGTGCATCCGCCCCGTGGTACGCGGTGATCACGCGCAAGTGCAGGGGCTCTTCGAGGAGATGTCCGCGGACAATCTGCGGCTGCGCTTCTTCTCGGTGAGCCGCCGCTCCGCCGTCCTCGCCGCGGACCGCGCCTGCGCGCCGCCGCGCCCCGGCTACCGGGCACTGCTGGCCGAGACGAAGGGGCAGTTGATCGGGCTGGCCGAGTACGACACCGGGGAGAGCCGGAATCAAGGCGAGGGCGAGGGCGAGGGCGAGGGCGAAGGCGGGGGCGGGGGCGGCGACACGGCCGAGATCTCCGTCGCCGTCGCCGACGGACTGCACCACCGGGGCATCGGCACCCTGCTCGTCGAGCACCTGGTCTCCGCCGCCCGCGCGGAGGGCGTCCGCACCTTCACGGCCGACGCGCTCAGCGAGAATCGCGAGATCCTCCAGCTCTTCGCCGATCTGGGGCTGCGCACGGCACGCCGCTTCGAGGGGCCCGAGGTGCGCTGCACCATCGCGCTCGACGAGGACGACGCCTACCTGACGGCGGTGGAGGCCCGTGGGCGCGCCGCCGACGTGACCAGTCTGGTGCCTCTGCTGCAACCGCACGCCGTGGCCGTCGTCGGCGCCGGACGCAAGGCGGGATCGGTGGGGCGTGCCATCCTGCGCCACCTGCACACCGGTGATTTCACCCGGCGGCTGTTCGCCGTGAACCCGTCGGCCACCTCGATCCTCGGTGTGCCGTCCTACCCTTCGGTCACCGCGCTGCCCCTGACGCCCGATCTGGTCGTCGTCGCGGCGCCGGCCGCGGCGGTCCCGGCGGTCGCGGAGGAGTGCGGCAAGACCGGCGTACGCGCCCTGCTCGTCGTCTCCGCCGGTCTCGACTCCGCTCAGGCGCAGGCGTTGATGACATCGTGCCGCGCGTACGGCATGCGGCTCGTCGGACCCAACTGTCTCGGCATCTCCAACACCGAGCCCGAGCTGTGCCTCGACGCCACCTTCGCCGCCGACCATCCGCGCCCCGGGACGGCGGGTGTCGCCGTGCAGTCCGGCGGTGTGGGCATCGCCCTGCTGAGCGGGCTGTCCCGGCTGGGCATCGGAGTGTCCTCCTTCGTCTCCCTGGGCGACAAGTACGACGTCAGCGGCAACGACATGCTCCAGTGGTGGGAGAGCGACGGCCGCACCGATCTCGCCCTGCTGCACCTGGAGTCGTTCGGCAATCCGCGGATCTTCTCCCGGACGGCCCGGCGGGTCACCCGGCGCATGCCCGTGCTCACCGTCGACGCCGGCCGTACCGTCGAGGGCCGCCGTGCCGCTGCCTCGCACACCGCGGCGGCCGCCACCCGGACCATGACCAGGCAGGCCCTGTTCACCCAGGCGGGGATCACGGCGACCCGCTCCGTGAGCGAACTGCTCGAAGCCGCCGCCCTGATGCATGCCCAGCCGCTGCCCGCCGGGCCCCGGGTCGCGATCGTCACCAACGCGGGCGGGGCGGGCGTCCTCGCGGCCGACGCCTGCGCGGAGGCCGGACTCGACCTGCCGCAGTTCACCGCGGAGACGACCGGTGAACTGCGTGCGCTGCTGCCGGAGGGCGCCACCGTCGGCAACCCCGTCGACGCCACGGCCGCCGTCACCGAGGAACAACTGCGCGACTGCGTACGGCGGATCACCCGCTGCCCCGGCATCGACGCCGTCCTGCTGACCCTCGTGCCCACGGCGGTGGCCGCGGCCACCGGCGACGACCTCGTCCGGGCCCTCACCCGTACACGCGGCACGCGACCCCCGAAGCCGGGCGGCACGGGGGAATCCGCCCTGGGAGCACGGCCGGTCGTCGCGGTGCGACTCGAACAGGACCTCCCGGTCACCCTGCTGTCCGCCGACGACGGCGGCAGCGTCCCGTCCTACGCCGAACCCCAGAGCGCGGCACGGGCGCTGGCCCACGCCGTGCACCGGGCGGCCTGGCTGGGCCGGCCCGCCGGCACGGTCCCGGAGCTGCGCGCGGTCGACACACGACGCGCCCACGAGGTCGCGGGGGCCTACCTCGTCGCGCACCCCGACGGCGGCTGGCTCGACCCCCGCACCTGTGCCGAACTCCTCGCCTGCTATGGCATCCCGCAGCTCGCGTGGGCCTGGGCCGAGACCGAGAACGACGCCGTGCTCGCCGCCGAGCGGCTGCGCGGCCCCGACGGCCGGGTGGTGATGAAGGCGCACTGGCCGGGCCTGCTGCACAAGAGCGAGCAGCACGCCGTGCACCTCGACCTCCAGGGGGACTCCCAGGTACGCGCCGCGTTCCGGGACCTGGAAACACGGTTCGCCGGTCTGCTCACAGGGGTGGTCCTGCAACCGCTCGCCGCCCGCGGCACCGAACTCTTCGCGGGCGTCGTCCAGGATCAGGTCTTCGGACCGCTGGTCCTGTTCGGCCTGGGAGGAACCGCGACCGAAGTACTGGCCGACCACGCCGCACGGCTCGCCCCGCTGACCGACCTCGACGTGCACGACCTGATCACGGCCCCGCGCTGCGCGCCGCTGCTGTTCGGAGCGGGCGGCGGCGGGCCGGTCGACCTCGAGGGCCTCGAACAGGTGCTGCTGCGCCTGTCCCGGATGGCGAGCGACCTGCCGCAGCTCGCCGAGGCCGACTTCAACCCCGTCCTGGCCACACCGGGCGAGATCCGTGTGCTCGACGCCCGCGTACGCCTGCTGCCACGCAGGCCGCAGGACCCCTACCTGCGCCGGCTCCGCTGAGGAGGAAATCACTATGAAGCACAACAAAGTCGGCTCCGTGATGAAGACGGACGTCGTCCGGGCCCAGTACGGCACACCGTTCAAGGAGGTGGCACGCCTCCTCGCCGGCCACCGCATCAGCGGACTGCCGGTCGTCGACGAGGACGACAAAGTCATCGGAGTGATCTCCGAGACCGACCTGATGGTCCGGCAGGCACAGATCCCCGACCCCTGCGAGCCGAAGCGTCGCTCCCGGCTGGCGGAACTGACCCGCGGTGCCAAGAAGCAGGCCGCGAAGGGGAAGGCGCGGACCGCGGGGCAGCTGATGACCGAACCGCCGGTCACCGTGCACGCCGACAACACCATCGTCGAGGCGGCCCGTGTCATGGCCCGGCGACGGGTGGAAAGGCTGCCCGTGCTCGACGAGGAGGACCGGCTCGTCGGTATCGTCACCCGGCGCGACCTGCTCCAGGTCTTCCTGCGGCCGGACTCGGAGATCCGTACCGAAGTGATCGACGAGGTGCTGGTACGGACACTGTGGCTGCCGCCCCGCACGATCGACGTGTCCGTGACCGAAGGCGTCGTCACGCTCGCCGGCCACATGGAACGCAAGAGCGAGACGGAGATCGCCGTCACCATGACGCGCCAGATCGACGGCGTGGTCGCGGTCGTCGACAAGCTCGATCACCGCCTCGACGACTCGCACCTCAAGCCCGACGACCAGACGCTGCACGGCGTCGCCGACGACTGGCTGCGCAAGCTCTGAGAGGGGACGGCCCGTCATGCCGAGCAACGTGCTGATCGCCTACGGGACCAAGAACGGATCGACCGCGCGGATCGCCGAGACCGTCGCCGAAGTCCTGCGCAGGGAAGGATGCGTCGCCGAGGCACTGCCGGCGCGGTCCGCGGCGGCACGCCCGGCGTCGTACGACGCCGTGATCGTCGGAGGCGGTCTGTACGCCGGACGCTGGCACAAGGACGCTCGCCGGTTCGTCCGCCGCAACCGTCGTGAACTGGCGGACCTGCCGCTGTGGTTCTTCAGCAGTGGTCCGCTCGACGCCTCGGCCTCCGAGCGGGAAATCTCGCCCGTGCGCGGTGTGCGACGGGCCATGATGCGGCTCGACACCAGGGAACACGTCACCTTCGGCGGCTGCCTCGAGGAAGGCGCAAAGGGGTACGTCGCTCGGATGATCCTCCGGTCCGGCAAGGGCGGTGACTTCCGTGACTTCGCCGTCATCGAGACATGGGCGGCGCACGTCGCGGCCGAGCTGGCGCGCGATCGGGGGCTGCCGGCGAAAGGGCGGTGACCAGCTCCGGCAGGGGCCGGCCGGTCCGGTGCGGCTGCGCTCGGATCGTTCTTCGCCCCCCCTGCCCCGTCAGCGCAGCAGGGCGGCTGTGAACGTCTCGCTGTGGTCCGCCAGCCACCGCTGTAGACGGTCCCAGCGCTGCCAACCGCCCCGCTGGGCCAGCGCCTGGACGTAGGCGGGGTCGCCGGCGGCCACCCGGGCGGAGACGAAGGCACGGCAGGACGCTGTGCACTGCTCGATGACGCCGGGCAGTTCACGACGTTCCTGTGGGGAGAGCCCGTAGCTGTCGGCCAGGATCCGCAGTCGTGCCGGGGCGTCCAGTCCCGTGGGATAGAAGGCCGCCGCTGATGCGGGGTCGAGCACGGGGACCCAGTAACGGGCGGTCATGGCGACGTCCCACAGCGGCCGGCCGGGGGCCGCCATGTCGAAGTCGATCAGAGCCGCGGCACGGCCGTCGCGGAAGACGACGTTCTCCGGGCACACGTCGTTGTGGCACAGCATCGTCCCGCCCGCCGGGTCGGCCAGCAGCCGCGGCCATTCCGCACTCGGATCGACCGGTACGGCCGCGCTCGCCTCGTGCAGGCGCCGCAGCAGGCGGCCCACCGACTCCAGCGCGCCGTCTGTCATCACCCAGCGTGGAAACGGCGGCAGGGCGACGTCGCCGGGGAGGTAGGTCAGCTGCTCCCGGCCGTCCGCGGTGAGCCGGACCGGCGTCGGAGCCGCCTCAAAACCGTGCTCCTCGAGCGAGCGGAGATGGGCGTGGAGGGCGCGCGCGGTGCGCGGGGCCGGGCGTTCCACCAGTGCGCCCCGGCGGGAGACCGCGCCCGCGTTCGCCATGCCGCCGAGCAGAGCCTCGTCCTCAGCCGTCTCGTCCGCCGCCGCCTCACCCTCAGTCGTCATGCCGGGCACGCTACCGTCGCGGTGGCCGCGTACAGGAGCGTTCCAGCATGTGCGTCCGACGTGCTGTTCACGGATTGCCGTGGGGAAGCGGTTCGCCCAGCTCGCCCTCGACGGCGTCCGTCATCGCCCGCAGTACGGCGAGTGTCCGGTGGGCCTCGGCCTCGTCGACCTCCGTGATGGCGAAGCCGACGTGCACGACGACGTACGTGCCGACGTCCGCCTCGGGGGTGCAGCTGAGACAGACCTCGCGCCGTACACCGCCGAAGTCGACCGTGGCCATGCGCAGTCCGGCGTCGTCGTGGACCTCCAGGACCCGCCCCGGTATGCCCAGGCACATGTGCTCACCTCTCCTCGGCCAGCCGCGCGGCGGCGACCGCCGCCTGGCCGTAACTGATGCCGCCGTCCCCGACCGGGACCTGTCCGCCGACCAGCACCCGGCAGCCGAGCGCGCGCAGCCGGGGGCGCACTTCGCGCAGCAGACGCCGGTTGACGAAGCAGCCGCCGCCCAGGCACACCGTGCGCGGCGCGCCGTCCTCGACGGCACGTCCGACGAGCTCGGCGGTGACGTCCGCGAGGGTCAGGTGGAAGGCCGCGGCAAGGCGGGGCGCGTCCTCCCCGTCCAGTTGCCGTGCGAGCAGGTCGGCCAGGGTCGACGCGCAGTCGTAGACCCACAGGCCGTGCACCCGTACCACCCGGTGGTCCAGCGGCGCGGCGTCCTCGTCACCGGCGGCTGCTTCGAGCAGTACGGCCGCTTCCCCTTCGTAGCCGGCCTCGTCGCACAGGCCGAGCAAGGAGGCGACGGCGTCGAAGAGCCGTCCGGCGCTGGACGCCCGGGGGCAGTTGACGTCCCGGGCGACCATGGTCCGTACGGCCGCGACCTCGGCCGGGTCGAGCCGGTCCGTGAAGGACCGGGTGAGCCACGGGTACGGGCGCGGACTGCCGAGCGGTTCGCCGCCCAGCAAGTGCCCCAGGGCCGTCCGCGAGGGATGGCGGACCGCGGCTTCGCCGCCGGGCAGCGGCGCCGTCCCGAACCGGCCCGCGCGGCGGTAGCCGCGGAGGTCGGCGACGAGGATCTCGCCGCCCCACAGCGTGCCGTCGTCGCCCAGCCCCAGCCCGTCGTAGGCGACGCCGAGGAACGTCCCCCGTACGCCGTGCTCGGCCGCGCAGGCGGCCACGTGCGCGTGGTGGTGCTGGACCGGAATCCGGCGCACCCGCTGCTCACGGGCCCACTGCGTGGACAGGTAACCGGGGTGCAGGTCGTGCGCGATCGCCACCGGCTCGATGCCGGTGAGCCGCCGAAGACGGCTGTACGACGTGCGGAACGCGTCGTACGTCGCCACCTCGGCCAGGTCGCCGGTGTGCGGCCCGAGGTGGGCACGTCCGTCGGCCGCGAGGGTGAAGGTGTGCTTGAGCTGGGCGCCCGCCCCCGCGACCGGCTCGCGTGCGGGAAGCGGCAGCGGCGTCGGAGCGAGGCCGCGGGCCCGGCGGACCGTGATCCGGGTCCGCCCCGAATACTGCGTCACCGAGTCGTCGTAGCGTGCCAGGATCGGCCGGTCGTGGGTGAGGAAGCCGTCGGCGACCGGGGCCAGTGTGCGCCGTGCCTCGGCGTCCTCGAAGGCGATGGGTTCGTCGTGGAGATTGCCGCTGGTGACCACGAGCGGCCGGTCGACCGCGTCCAGCAGCAGGTGGTGCAGGCCGGTGGTGGGCAGGAAGAGGCCGATGCGCCGCAGCCGCGGGTGAACCGTCTTCGCAATCGGGTCCGCACCGCGGCGGTCGTGCCGGTCGCGGCGGTCGTGCCGGTCGAGCAGGATGACGGGGCGTGCGGGGGACGTCAGCGCCTTGCGTTCCGTGCCGGTGATCCGTGCCAGGCGGGCCGCCGCCCCGAGGTCGCGCACCATGACGGCGAACGGCTTCGCCGGACGGCGCTTGCGGCGCCGCAGTTCCGCCACGGCCAGTGACTGGCCCGCGTCGCACACGAGTTGGTAGCCGCCGAGCCCCTTCAGCGCGATGATCCCGCCTTCGGTCACCGTCCCGGCCGCCGAGCGCAGCGCTTCCTCACCTCGCAGGTCCTCCCAGGCCAACTGCGGGCCGCAGGCGGGACAGGCGATGGGTTCGGCGTGGAAGCGACGGTCGGCCGGATCGGCGTACTCCGCCGCGCAGTCCCCGCAGAGCGGGAAACGGCGCATGGCGGTGCGTGTGCGGTCGTAGGGAAGGTCCTCGACGACGGTGGCGCGGGGGCCGCAGTCGGTGCAGGCGATGAACGGATAGCGGTGGCGGCGGTCGCCCGGGTCCTCGAGCTCGCTCAGGCAGGTGGCGCAGATCGCCGCGTCGGCGGGGATGTCACCCGACCTCACCGCCGCGCTCCCCGGCACGCTGCCGCGGACCCGGAAGCCACCGGTGTACACCGGCGCCCAGCTGTCCGGCGCGAGGCGGAGCTCCCGTACCCGGGCGAGAACCGGCGTATCGGTGCGCAGACGAGCCGTGAACGCCTCTACGAGACCCGGCTCTCCCGCGACCTCCCCCTCCACGTGCCCGTTCACATTGACCACCCAGCCGTGCAGCCCGAGAGCGGCGGCGGTGCGGTACACGAAGGGCCGGAAACCGACGCCCTGGACCGTCCCGTAGACGCGGAAGCGCCGCACGATCACGGTCGCCACCCCGCCGCCGTGCCGCGGTACCGCACGATCTCGTCCTCCACCGAGACGGCGAGCGGTTCCACGGCGGCCTCGACGACGGGGGAGAGGCCGGTGCCGAGCGAACCGTCCGCGCCCTCCACCGCGAGGACGACGAGCCGGGCGGGGAGCCGGCCCAGCACACGGGCGAGTTCGACGGCCTCGCCGAGACCCAGACCGTGCGTACTGGCACCGGAGGCCGACGGCTGCTCCAGCCGTTCCGCGTCGAGTTCGAGGCGGTGCACCCGCCCAGGTCGTCCGGGCCGCGCGTACGCGGCGTCCACGATCACGACGAGGTCGGCGCCCTCCCACAGCGCGATGAGCCGCCCGGGGTCGCCGTCGCAGGTGACGAGCACGGTGCCGGGCGGCAGGGGCCGTACCTCGGCCCGCTGCCGCAGCCGTTCGACCACGGCCCGGCCCACGCCGTCGTCGCGCCGGAACTCGTTGCCGACGCCGATGACGGCGATCCTCGTCCGTGTCCTCATGCCTGTCACCTACCTGCCACCGTGCGCCGGCCCCGAGCCCGGGAACGGCTCCTCGTCCAGCGCCTGCTCCGCCGTGCGCCGGGGAGAGGGCGGACCCTGCGGTCCGTAGCCGAAGCGCAGCACCATCTGGGCGTGAGTGCGCCAGTCTCCGGACTCCCGTGCGATTCGCGCGCGCAGGTCGGACCACTCCAGGGCCTGGTGCAGCAGTGACGCCCGAAGGCCATGAGCTGTGGCCACCAGCAGGACACGTTCGAGTGCTTGTCCGGCACGCAACCAGTCGGCCCGGCGGTCGTGCGCCGTGGACAGCACGGCGAGCGAGGGCCACCTCTCGAAGGGGCGGGCGGCCAGCACGGCCGGATGCCGGTGGGCGCCGAAGTCCCTGACCGGGATCCGCTCCCGGGAGTCCTGCGGACCCACAGCCGCGGGCGGGATGCCCAGGTGGCCGTCGCCGGGTTCGTGCACCCAGCGACGGCTCTCCGCGGCCCGGTCGGCGTCGGCCGAGTTCCGGCGCTCCGCCTCGCGGGCGAGCAGCAGGAGGCGGTCGTTGCCGGCCGGGCCGGGACGGCTCAGCAGAGCGCCCTCGACATGGGCGGCTTCGACGAGCTCGGTGCCGACGGCCGACGGCAGCGGCCGCTCGGAGTAGGGGAAGCGGCTGCTGTGCCGGAGCCACAGCGCGCCGTACAGGTGGGGGATGGCCGAAGGGGTGGTGGTGCCGCTCAGCCGTACGGTCGCCAGGAGGTCCGGTTCCCCGGGCCGGGGCAGCAGCCGGGTCACCGGCTCCCAGCCGAAGTGCGCGACCGCCACCCGCAGGTTGAGCAGCGCACATCCCGCGGAGAGGTGCAGGGCACGGCCGAGCGGATCCATGTGGCGGAGACCGCGATCCGCCGCGGCGCGGATCTCCAGCGTCATGGTGTCCGCGGCCAGGCGGAAACGCCACGGCTGGGTGTTGTGGACGGAAGGTGCGGCGACGGCCGCCGAGACAAGGTTTTGCAGGGTCGCGGCGTCCAGGGCGGCAGTACACATCGGAAGACTCCTCCCCGCTCCGTGCCGACGGATGAAAGGGGCTGTGCGGTGCGCACATCCCAGCGTGGCGCGTACGAGGCGCACGGGGGAGGGGCCGTCCGGTCCCTGTGTGCTCCGAACGGCCCGACGTGAACCGGGGCTTGGGGAACCCTGCGCCGCTGAGCGGGTGAGCAGGGCCCTTCGGCCCCTGTCGGTGGGGTGCGCGGCGGGGACAGTCTGGAAGGTGAAGACGGTTGCCGTCTTCCGCGCCCCGGCCCCGCACGCCCTGACGGGCGGCGGAGACGGCCGCACCCCCGCGGCGGAAAGGAGTCGACAATGTACTGGAACCGTCACGACATGGGCGGATGGGACTGGTTCACGGTGTCGGTCGGTTCGGTCCTGCTGTGGGCCGTGCTCGTCACCGTGGCGATCATGCTCTTCCGCATGCTGAGCCGCGCCCCCGAGCAGACGCACAGCCCGACCGCGGCGACACCCCGTCAGCTGCTTGCCGAGCGGTACGCCCGCGGCGAGATCGATGACGAGGAGTACAGGCGGCGCCTGGCCGTGCTGTCCTCGGAGGATCCGGTCCACACCAAGCGCTGACCGGGGCGGCCCCGTGGCGCCGTCCGGCCGCCGGACGGCGCCACTTCGCGTGCCGCGGGGGCGGACGCCCGGTCCGGGGACGGAGGCTATTCATCTATCCGGATGCCGGAGATGAGCCGCGTGGCCAGGTCGGACTGGACCATCAGATGCGTGTGCCGGACCGGCTTCCCGGCGTGCTGCCACGTGAGCGTCACCCGGGTGCGACAGTGCCCCGTACCGCTGTCGTTGTACACGGCCTCCCACGCGATCGGGACACCCTTCTCACGCAGCACACCGTCCTTGTGGTGAGTGGCCTCCCAGCGGGCCAGGGACGCACGCAACCCGGCGGTCAGGTAGTGGCTGCGCAGATGGCCGGAGAGCCGGCCGCGTCCGGTGTCGTAGAGGACGTCGATGTAGCTGCCGTAGAAGTCGGCGACGTGGTCGACGGTGGACTGGGGGCTGCCGCCCCGGGCGGAAGCGCTGACCGCGGCCGAGCGGGGCTCGGTGCTCTCCCCGCCGCCGCCGGCGGTGGCCGACGCCGGCACACCGAGGGCCAGTATCACGCCTCCTGGAACGACATGACGGAGCATGCGCGACGTTGTCATGCCGAACTCCCCCTTTCACTGTGGAAAAGCAGGACGACTACCACCTCGAGTACACCGCGCGGACGTTGCGGCGGTCTCGGGCCGTACGGCCTCGAAGCCAGGTCCGTTCGTCCCGCGAAGCGCTGACGGAACACGGGCCCGGAGTGCGGAGCGCTCGCGGATCAGCCCGTCCTGTGCCCCCACCGCGGACCGATCTCCGTCCAGTGCTTGCCCCACTGGTCGATGCGCCGCCGGTCGAGCCACCCGCGCGCGACGGCTCCGGCGCCGAGCGCCAGGCCGCTCAGGGCGGAGGCGGCCGCCGTTCCCAGCGCCGCGGACTCGAAGGCGGCCGCCATTCCGTCCGGCGGCTCGACCACGGGTTTGTCCTGCCGGTCGGTCCAGATCACGACCGTGGACCCGTTCTTCTGTCCCGCGTCCACCGGTGCGAGGCCGGTGCGGACGGAGCCGTCCGGCGACACCCACCGGACCTTCACCCTGACCTGACCACCGCTCACGCCTCCGGCGGCCGCCGCGGAACCAGGAACGTCCTCGAGCAGCACGGCCGGATGCGGACTCCTGACGGCCCGCTGGTGAGCCAGCGACTCGTCAGCGGCCAGGGCGGCCCACACGCCGGCCAACGTCCCGCCCACCACGATGAGCACCCACACGGCCAGCACGAGCCATGCCTCGAGAACGTCTTCCCGTCGGCGCAGCGGATTGTCCCGCCACCGCCAGAACCGCCTTCGCACACGCCTGCCAGTGCGCATCGGGACACACCTCCTCCTCGTCGGTGCCGCTGTCTCGAACGTGGCAGGGCGCAGCTCACCGCGCCATGGGCCGAGCAGCGGCCACGGCAGGGCCGACCGGCACCCGGTGGGGCACGCCCCGCCGGTTTCCCGCCGCACTGACGGGGTGTGGGCTCGCGCCGGCCGCGGCCTTCGGCCGTACTCGGTCGCCCGACCGGGGCCTTGTGGCCCTGCTGTGCGGCCGTCCGGCCCTGACCTCGCCTTGCCGACCGAGCCACGCTGGGCATGAGAAGCGGTCCCTGACCACCGACCACCGCAGTGGGGAGACCCGACGCCGACTGCATCGCCGCCGACGCGACGGTCGTGGCACCGCGCGAACGGTACGCCCGCACGGACGCGGAAGCGCTGCCCGCAGGCGTCGTCGGGCCGGTGCTCGCTCCGGGCTCCGGTGCCGTGCTGTACGGGTTCGTAGAAGTAGAGCTGCTGCTGGGCGTGACGATGGTGCTGCCGATCGGCGGCGCAGACATGCCGGTCGCCATCGCCCTGATCGTCGCGGGCATGCTCGTCAGTTCCTCCGGTGGCATCCTCACCAGGCTGATGGCCGACGCCATGGATCGCTCGGTCGCAGCCGTCCTCATCGGTGCCTTCGGCACGGGTGACAGTACATCGGCGGGGGCGACGAGGGATCCGCGCAGGTACGCACGGTCACCGCGGACGACGTCGCGGTGCAGCTCGCCTTCGCGAGCAAGGTCGTCCTCGTGCTCGGACACGGGCTTGCCGCGGCCCGGCACGAACCGGGGGATCCGGCAACGCTGCTGACCGCCCACGACGTCGGTTACGCCGCCCACCCGGTTCCGCGCTCCCGCGAACCGACGTCGCCCTCGTGATCGGCGCCAACCACGTCACCAACCCGATCGCACGCCGCCCTGGCCACGCGATCTTCGGGATGCCCGTTCTCGACGTCGACAGGGCTGAGAACCTCGCCGATGATGTCGGTGAACGTGGCGGAGCGTATGCTCGCGGCAGCTCGTCCGCTGCTCAGGGACGGGTGGTGTGCCGGGAAGCCTGGTCGGCGACGTATTCGCCGTGCCCGGAAGGCCGCCAGTGTCGCTCACACCTCGTTCCCCGCCGTCGTGCTCGGTTGCACCAGCGCTATCCCTTGCCTCGCGACTTTTGATCCTTGGCTCCGTAGCTCGGCGACGAAAGAGAATCCGGCGATGTCACCCCCGCACGACCCTCCTCCCGACTTGCAGCAGGCCTCGATCCAAGAGGTCCTCACATGCTTCGACGCCTACGCTCGGCTCCGCAGGTCCCGCGAGAGCGTTCTGGCCACCTTCCGTGTTGATCCGCGCGAGGAAGAACGCGCCTTCAACGCTCTTCAGCAAGCCGTCTCACGGCTTCGTGCGGTCGCCGAAGGCCGTCAGGAGAAGAGAAGAGCCGGCGGCTGATCTCCTCGCACTCAGTCCTCCGGCACGATGTCGATCGCCCCGCTCGGGCACCAGCTGCGCACAGCCCGCACCCTTTGCAGTGATCGAGGTCGATGGAGATGTCCTTTCCGGGGCCGAGCACGACCACGTTCAGGTCGCGCAACCGCTCCCAGACCCGGTGCAGCCGGCCCTCCGCCTCCGTACGGCTGCCGTCGCGCATACGCCGCCTCCTCACCACGTCGGCGACCGGTGTCCCGGCCGGCCGGGACCGGCGGGGGCGTGCCCGCCGGAGGGAGCACAGTGCTCACGGGCACGCGGCCGACATCCCGGTGCAGCCACCGCCTCTCCCAGAGCGGTCCCCTGAGCGCAGTGTTCCTGGCAGTGACCGCTGGGCTGCCTTACACATCTGCGCCTGATTCCAGCGTCCTTCGCCCAGACCGCCGGGTGAAGGACTCGACGGCCCCCGTCACGAGGCGAGCGGCCCTTGCGCGCACCGCGATCGGTGTCGCGGTCCCGGGGGCGTAACCACCGAGGCGCGTCGGCCGCGGACCGGTGATCAGCAGATGCGGGGAAGCAGTTCGCCCAGCGGCAGGTCCACCACGCGCCGCGCGCCGACCAGGGTGCGCAGTACGACCCGGCCCGCCGGTCCGTGATCCGGTACCTCGCCGATTCGTACCGCGTCCGCGCCCTCGGAGCACGAACGCATCGCGGTGAGCGCGGTGTCCGCCGTCCGCGGGGCGACGAAGGCGGTCAGGCAGCCTTCGTTGGCGATGGTGAGGGGGTCGAGGCCGAGCAGATCGCAGGCCGCGGCGACCGGCTCCGGTACGGGCAGGGCGTTCTCGTCGATCTCGACGGCGACGGCCGAGTCACGGGCGATCTCGTTCAGGGCGGCGGCCAGCCCGCCGCGGGTCGGATCGCGCAGCGCGTGCACGTCCTCGCCGAGCGGCGCCAGGGCCCGTACGAGGCGGTGCAGGGGCCGGGTGTCCGAGGCGATGCCGCCGGTGAAACCGAGACCTTCGCGGGTGGACAGCACGGCGGTGCCGTGCAGCCCCACAGGGCCGGAGAGCAGGACCGCGTCCCCCGGGCGGGCGCGTGCGGCGGACGGCCGCAGCGTGGGGTGGCGCCGCCCGACACCGGTCGTGTTGACGAAGAGCTTGTCCACCGCGCCGCGGCCCACGACCTTCGTGTCGCCGGTGATGACCGGGACCCCGGCGTCGCGTGCGGACCTGCCCAGCGACCGGAGTACCGAGCGTAGTTCGGTCAGTGGCAGTCCTTCCTCCACGATGAGGGCGACGGACAGGGCCAGCGGCCATGCGCCCCGCATGGCCAGGTCGTTGACCGTGCCGTGCACCGCCAGGGAGCCGATGTCGCCGCCGGGGAAGAACAGCGGGCTGACGACGAAGCTGTCCGTGCTGACCACCAGGTCCGGCTGTCCGGGGAGTGGCGCGGCGTCCTCCAGCGGACCACCGCGGCCGTCCAGGGCCGGCAGGACGAGCGTGTCCAGGAGTTCGGCGGTCAGCCGCCCGCCGGCGCCGTGACCGAGGAGCACGACGTCGTCTTCATGATGCGGTGCGGGGCACTCCGCCGTCATGGCACCGGCACCTGCCTCGTCCGCCCGGTGCGGCCGGCGGCGTGGAAGGCGGCACAGGCGCCCTCGGCCGAAACCATCGGTGCGCCCAGTGGATGCCGCGGTGTGCAGCGGGTGCCGTAGGCCGAGCAGTCGGTCGGCAGCAGGGCGCCGGTCAGCACGGAACCGGCGACGCACTCGGGATCCTCGGCCGGCCGCAGGCCGCCCACGTCGAAACGGCGGGACGCGTCGAACCGCGCGTAGGCGTCGTCGAGTTCCAGGCCGCTGCCGGGCAGCGTGCCGATGCCGCGCCAGGCCCGGTCGGTGACGCGGAACACCGCGCGGATCGCGTCCTGCGCCCGGGTGTTGCCCGAGCGGCGTACCGCCCGCACGTACTGGTTCTCGACCTCGTGGCGACCCTGCTCCAGTTGCGCGACGGCCATGAGGATGCCCTCCAGCAGATCCAGCGGCTCGAACCCGGTCACGACGACGGGCACGCGGCGGTCTGCCGCGATCGGCTCGTACTCCCGCCAGCCCATCACCGCGCAGACGTGTCCGGCCGCGAGGAAGGCCTGCACCTCGCAGCCGGGGTCGTCCAGCAGGGCCGTCATGGCGGGTGGCACGAGGACGTGGCTGACCAGGACGGAGAAGTTCGTCAGACCGAGCCGGGCGGCGTGCAGCACCGCCATGGCGTTCGCCGGAGCGGTGGTCTCGAATCCGACGGCGAGGAAGACGACCTCGCTCTCGGGCCGGTCCCGGGCGATACGGACCGCGTCCATCGGCGTGTAGACCACCCGCACGTCCGCGCCGCGCGCCCGCAGGGACAGCAGGTCCGTGTCCGTGCCGGGCACCCGCAGCATGTCCCCGAAGCTGGTGAACACCACCTCCGGGCGGGCGGCGATGGCCATCGCCCTGTCCAGCGTCTCCAGCGGGGTGACGCACACCGGGCAGCCCGGCCCGTGGATCATGCGGATGCCCGCGGGCAGCAACTCGTCGATGCCCTGCCGGACCAGGGTGTGCGTCTGCCCGCCGCAGACCTCCATGATCCGCCAGGGTCGCGTCGCCGTGCGCCGCAGCTCGCCGAGGAGCCGCCGGGCGAGCGCCGGGTCGCGGTACTCGTCGAGGTACTTCACCGCGGACCGCTGAGGTGCGGGCCGCTCACGAGGTCGGGCCGGACGTCGACGACGCCCTCCACGGCGCGCACGAGGCGGGCGGCGACCGGGACCAGGGAGGTGTCGCGGATGCGGCCGGTGAGCGTGACCACGCCGTCGCTGACCTCGACCACGATGGGTTCCACGGGGGCGGGGAAGACGTGGGCCACGACTTCCTCGCGTACCTCCTCGGCGATCTCCTCGTCCGGCCGCAGGAAGACCTTCAGCAGGTCGGCCCGGCTGACCAGGCCTTCGAGCAGGCCCGCGTCGCTGACGACGGGCAGCCGCTTGACCTTGCGCCGGGCCATGATCCTGGCCGCCTGGGCGAGGGCGGCTCCCGCGTGGACGGTGACGGCCGGGGCGCTCATCAGGTCCTCGGCGGTCAGAGCGCCCGCCTTGGCCAGGTCGGACAGGTGGTGGAGCTGCGTGAACCGGTCGGGATCGCTGTCGCGGAACTCCTCCTTGTGCAGCAGGTCGGCCTCGGAGACGACGCCGACGACCCGGCCCTCGCCCTCCAGGACGGGCAGGGCGCTGACCTTCCACTGCCCCATGAGCTGGACGATCTCCTTGAACGGGGCCTCGCGGCCCACGGCCACGACGGTGTGCGTCATGACGTCGCTCACGATGTGCGGACTGCTGTGCACGGCTCCTCCTCGGGGTGCGCGGTGTGATCGAAGGGCTGGAGTGTGATCGGGGGCCGGGGTGTCAGGCGCGGTCGACGGTGAGGTCCAGGAAGTGCGTGGAGCAAGAGATGCACGGGTCGTGGTTGCGGATGGCCCGCTCGCACAGGCGGGTCAGCTCCTCGTCACTCGCGTCGTGTTCGGTGATCGCGCGCTGGGCGGTGCGGGCCAGGTCCTCCTCGATGGCCCCCTGGTTCTGCGCGGTCGGCGGGACGATGTCGGCCTCGGTGACGCTGCCGTCCGCGTCCAGCGCGTAGCGGTGGTAAAGCAGTCCGCGGGGCGCTTCGGTGGCACCGTGGCCCGTCCCGGCGCGGGGCGGCACCTCGGCGTACGGGTGCGGAGGGGGCTCGTAGGCGTCGATGATCCGCAGTGCTTCGTCGATGGCGTACACGATCTCGACGGCCCGTACCAGGATCGAGCGGTAGGGGTTGCGGCACACCGCGCCGCTCGCCGGATCGCCGAGACCGGCCTCGCGCGCCGCCTGGAGAGCCGTGGGGGACAGATGCGGGCCGCTCAGCGCGAACCGGGCCAGCGGGCCGGTGAGATGGCGCCGCCCGTCGAGCCGGGAGTGCAGCGCCGTGGAGTGCGGCATCTGCTCCTCGCGGACGCGGCGCGGGAAGTCGCGCAGCTCGAAGGCGTCACGCCTGCCGTCGGAGCGCAGTACGGCCGGCGTCCCGTGTTCGACGGCGTACGTGTCCGGCGCCGCCAGGGCCAGGAAGTCGGCGTCGACGGCGGCCTCGGGGAAGTCGAAGCCCGCCGTCCAGCGCACCGTCTGCCAGGCGTCCTCGGCGGCGCGGCGCAGCCGTTCGGCCAGGGGGTGGAGTTCGTCGGCCTCGGGTGCCCGGTAGAAGCCGCCCACGCGGACGTTGACCGGATGCACGGCGCGCCCGCCGAGGAGTTCCAGGAGTGCGTTGCCGGCCTGCTTGAGCCTGAGCCCCCGCTCCACCACGTCGCGCCGGGTGCGGGCCAGTTCGATCGCGCTCGCGCAGCCCAGGAAGTCCGGTGCGTGCAGGAGGTAGAGGTGCAGGGCGTGGCTCTCGATCCACTCGCCGCAGTACAGCAGCCTGCGCAGCTCCCGGATCCGGTGGTCGACGGTGACACCGCAGGCGTCCTCGACGGCCGCGCAGGCGCTCATCTGGTACGCCACCGGGCAGATCCCGCACACCCGCGCGGTGATGTCGGGCGGTTCCGTGTGGGCGCGCCCGCGCAGGAACGCCTCGAAGAAGCGCGGCGGTTCGTAGATCCGCAGCCGGGCCTCCTCCACGACGCCGTCGCGGACGCGCAGGTGCAGCGCTCCCTCGCCCTCGACACGGGCGAGGGAGCCGACGCGCAGGACACGGGATCCCCGGTGGGTCACGGCCGCAACTCCTCGTCGAAGGGCAGGGCGTTGAACGTGTGCAGGAAGCGTTCGGTGTCGCGCTCGTCCATGCCGTCCCGGCGCAGCAGCGGAATGAGCGCGGGCAGGTCGGTCGAGCCCGAAGGGCCGAAGCAGCCGTAGCAGCCGCGCCCGTACGCCGGGCAGATGGCGCCGCATCCGGCATGCGTGACCGGGCCGAGGCAGGGGGTGCCGTGCGCCACGGTGACGCAGACGGTGCCGCCGCGTTTGCACGCGAAGCAGACGCTGTGGTCCGGCACATCGGGTTTCCGCCCGGCCAGGAACGCGGTGATCACCTCAAGGAGCTGGCCGCGGTCGATGGGACAGCCGCGCAGCTCGAAGTCGACGTCCACGTGCGCGGACACGGGCGTGGACGTGGCGAGGGAGTCGATGTAGTCGGGGCGGGCGTAGACGGTGCGGCGGAATTCGTCCACGTCGGCGAAGTTGCGCAGCGCCTGGACACCTCCGGCGGTGGCGCAGGCGCCGATGGTCACCAGGAAGCGTGAGCAGCCGCGTATCTCGCGGATGCGCCGGGCGTCGGCCGCCGTGGTGACGGACCCCTCGACGAGTGTCAGGTCGTACGGGCCCGGTCGCGTGTCGCTGGACGCCTCCAGGAAGTGGGCGACGTCGATCCGCCCGGCGAGGGCGAGGAGTTCGTCCTCGCAGTCCAGGAGCGTGAGCTGGCAGCCGTCGCAGGACGCCAGCTTGAACACGGCGAGGGTGGGGGTGGTCATGTCACAGCTCCCGTACGCTCATCAGGGGTTCCGCACGGTCCCAGCCGATGACCGGGCCGTCGCGGCACAGCAGGACACCGCCCAGCTGGCAGTGGCCGCAGTGCCCGGTGGCGCAGCGCATGTTGCGTTCCAGCGAGACCCGGATCCGGTGGGGCGGCACGCCGCGGTGGCACAGGTCACGGGCGGTCACCCGGATCATCACCTCCGGGCCGCAGACGTACGCCGCCGTGTCGCGGGCGTCGAACGGCGCGCCGTTCAGCAGGGTGGTGACGACTCCGACCGCCCCGCGCCAGCCGGCCGCCGGGCGGTCGACGGTCACCGCGCAGTGCACCGGGCCGGGCGCCGCCGCCCAGGTGCGGAGCTGACCGGTGTAGAGCAGATCATCCGGGGTGCGCGCGCCGATCAGTACGTTCAGCCGCCCGTAGCGGTGCGGTGCCGCCAGCACGTCGAGGATCAGCGGGCGCAGTGGCGCCAGACCGATGCCGCCCGCGACCACGACGACATCCCGCCCGCGCGCCCGCTGGAGATCCCAGCCGGTACCGAAGGGACCGCGCACGCCCACCTGGTCACCCGGGCCGAGGGCGCACAGCGCGGCCGAGACCGCGCCCACCGAACGGACGGTGTGGACCAGTTCGGGTCCGTCGGCGCGGGAGACCGAGACGGGTATCTCGCCGACGCCGAAGGCGTACAGCATCGCGAACTGCCCGGGGGCGAAGGGCACGAGCGCGGCCGGTCCCGCCGGTGCGAGCCCGAGCGTGACCGTGTCGGACGTCTCGCGGCGGGCCCGGGTCACCCGGTAGGGCAGGGGGACGCGGTTCATGTCCGGCTGCCGCTGCCGTAGGGGGCGTACAGGTCGAGCAGCCGGACGCGGGTCGCGTGCAGCCGGTGGGCGACCACACCGCCGACCCACGCCGCGACCGCGCGCCCGAACTCGGCATCGTCGGCGCACAACGACCGCACGGCCGTCGCGTCGAACTGGTGGGCCCGCACCGGGGTCATGGCCTCGGCGCCCAGCTGCCACAGGTACGGCGGGAAGTGCCAGGACCAGCCGATCAGTTCGCCGTGTCCCAGCGACTCGACGACGGCGGCGCGGCGGCCGGGCACATGCAGATCGAGGGCGACGGTGCCGGTCCGCACGATCCAGAAGCGGTCGGCCCGGCGCCCCTCCTCGAACAGCCGGCTGCCGATGTCGAAGCGGACCTCGCGGGCGAGCCGCATCAGTCGCTCCCGGTGCCGTTCCGACAGGGCCGACAGGGTGGTGACAGCGGTCATCGCTCCGATTCCTTTCGCTGGGGCCCTCCGGACCGCTCCTGTTCCCGCAGCCGGGCCGCGAGTTCGTCGTGGAGGGCCGAGGCTTCCTCCGTGATGTCGATGCCGACCGGGCACCACGTGACGCAGCGCCCGCAGCCCACGCAGCCCGAGGTGCCGAACTGCTCGTACCAGGTGGAGAGTTTGTGGGTGAGCCACTGCCAGTAGCGGCCGCGGGCCGAGGCGCGCACGGGGCCGCCGTGCAGATACGAGAAGTCCAGGTCGAAGCAGGAGTCCCAGCGCTGCCACCGCTCGGCGTGATCACCGGTGAGGTCGGTGACCTCCTCGGTGGTGGTGCAGAAGCAGGTGGGGCACACCATGGTGCAGTTGCCGCAGGTCAGACAGCGGGCGGCGACGTCGTCCCAGCGCTCGGCGTCAAGGCTGTCACCCATCAGGGCGCGCAGGTCCACCTCGGGCATCGCCCGGCCCATCCGCTCCCGTGCGGCGTCCACCGCCGAGCGGGCCACGGATCGCGTCCATGCGTCGGCCGGCCGGTGCGGGACACGGGCGAGGACCTCCTCGCCCGCCTCGCTGCCGGTACGGACGAGAAAGCGGTGGCCCAGGTCGTCGGCGACCTCGGTCAGCGCGAGATCGAAACCCGCGTCGGCGGCCGGGCCGCCGCCCATGGAGACACAGAAACAGGTCGCTCCCGGCTCGGTGCACTCCGCGGCTATCAGGAACGCTCCCACCCGCCGCTCCTGATAGCCGCTGTCCTGGTAATGGCCGCCGGCCAGCACCCGGTCCTGGACCGCGATCGCGCGCAGATCGCAGGGCCGCACACCGAGGAAGGCGTACGACGGCCGCTCGGCCGGCGCCGCGGTCACCGACAGGGCCCCGTCGGCCGTGCGGTCGGCGTCCCAGATCTTCTCGCGCTGCGGGTGCAGGAACGCCTTCCACGACTGCGGGCCCGAGGTGTGTGCGAAGGCCGCGCCGTCCGCCCGGGGCACCAGCCGGTAGCGGCCCGCCTCGACACGGCTGCCCCAGCCGAAGGGCAGCCGGTCGGCACCGTCGAGCTCGGCCAGGACCACCGCGCCGTCCCGCACGGTCGGGCCGACGACCGTGCGTCCGGCGGCGATCAGCGTCTTGACCAGGGCGTCCAGTCCGTCGCGATCGAGGACGGCGGTCGCGGGGCTGTCGGTCATCGTTGCCCTCCCAGATGCCGGTGGGGCCTGTGCTGGCGGGGCCTGCCGCACCCAGCGTCCGACCGGGAGGCTCGCGGCACCATGGGCCGTCCGGTCCCCTCAGGAGCCTCTTTCGGCCCGGGCCGGTTCGCCGGCGAGGCCGGCGCACCAGGCGTCGATGGTTCGCCGGTCGTGGTGGTCACCGAACGGCCGCCCATGAGACGGGACACGAGGCATTGAGGCGAAGGGCAGTTGCGTACGCGTGATCACTGGGGTCGGGGCGCAGGCGCGGGCGCTCACGCCTCCAGCACCGTCTCGATCTCGGGTGGCCGGCGGAGCGTGTTGTGCACGGTGCAGTGCGAGGCCACGGCGAGAAGGGCCCTGCGGCTCTGCTCGGACAGTCCGGGAGGCGGTGTGACGGTGAGGCGGACGGACCGGACGCGGGTCGGCCGGTCGGAGGCCATCTCGAACTCGGCACGCACACGCAGCCCGTCGCGCTCCCGATGGTGACGGGCGAGATAGCTGCCGGCGTAGAAGGCGACACAGGTGGCCAGGGAGGCGGCGAACAGTTCGACGGGCGTGGGAGCGGTGTCGGTGCCGCCCGCTCCCGTCGGCTGGTCCACCACGAGGCGGTGTCCGCGCACTTCGGCGGTGTACGCGTCCCCGTGCAGGTGGGCCACCTGGAGAACGTGGACGGCGGCACCCGACGGAGGAGAGCTGGTGCTGCGCGGTGCTGTGCCGGTCATGGCGCACCTCCTGGGACGACGTCTGCTGACGATTTCCAGTGGAGTGCGGGCGACACGGCGGGGACAGGGGCCGAACGGGGCGCAGACCGTGCCGTTCGGCCTTCTGGCGCGCCGGTGACCGGCCTGCCCGGCACCGTCAACGGCGGCGACGTGCGGTCGGCCCGGCGCACGCGGTCTCCTGGCGGCACCCCGTCGGGTAACGCGGGAGTCCAGGCGCCCGGGCCCGTACGGGTGAGGGAGTCGGCCGGCCGCGCGGCCTCGGCGGCTCGGACCAGCCCGGCGAGGCGCCGGCGTTCGTGACAGAACTCCACGGTGCGTAGCTCCGCGCCCTCGGCCTCGGTTTGTCCGCGCAGCGCATCGACCAACTGCCGGGGCAGCTCGGAGGGCAAGAACGGACCGCGGTGCGTGTGCCGGGAGTGGATGGCGCGGAGCATGAGTTCGTCGTCGGGGTCCGGCCGGGCGTACGGCCCCCAGGTGACCCGCGCGAGGTGGGTGGGGACCGACGGGGAGGGAAAGGCTCGCACGAGGGGTGTGAAGCCGAGATGGCGCATCGCGAGCCGCGCGTTGAACAGTGCGGCGCCGCAGCTGATGACCAGCTCCCGGCCGTCCGGATCGGTGAGCCGAGGACGGCGCGCGGGGTCCGCGTAGAGGTCGAGTGCCGTGTCGCGGCTGACGAACAGCCACGGTTGTGAATTGCCGGGCGACGGCGCGGCGATGGCCGCGCGGACCAGGTAGGCGGCCGGGCGGCCGAACGGTGCGCGGGTCGCGTCCATGGCAGATACCGCCGATCGCCGTCGCGGGCCGTGCGGCGTCGCCGCTTGCCCTGCACCTTCATGATCGATCCGTGTCGCCCGTGCGCGGGAGGGGCCGACCGTCCCCCGCGGCAGGCTATGAGGACTACTACGGGTGCGGAGCTCACGGCGGAACGGTCGTGGAGTGGTCGCCGTGGACGCACAGGGGCAAGACCGTCGGTGTACGCGCGAGCATGGTCTTGGCCACAACCCGTGCCCCCCAGGGCCTGATGGTCCCGGGTGAGGGCCTGACAGCCCCTCGCCCGGGAGGCGGTCCCGGGACGACGCTGGTAGCGGAGGAGAACCCGGTTACGGAGGTGTGCGTCATGCTTCCCTTCGTCGTGGTCGGTGTCGACGGCTCGGCCGAGAGTCTGGCGGCCGTCGGCTGGGCGGCTCGCGAGGCCGCCCGCCGTGAGCGGGTACTGCGGCTCCTGCACGTACGGAACTGGCATCCCCGTCAGACCGAGGGCGAGGGCGAGGGCGCGGCCGGGCGGCATCTGGCGTGGCGCGTCCTGCGGCAGGCCGAGCAGCATGTGCACGACGTGCGCCCCGACGTCCGTCTGGACATCGAGCAGGTGGCCGGTCCGGCCACCGCGGCCCTGCTGAAGCAGGCGGGACAGGCCGAGTTGCTGGCGCTGGGATCCCGGGGCCTGGGTGGGCTCACCAGTTATCTCGTGGGGTCGGTCGCCGCCGGTGTGGTGGCGAGGGCGACCCGCCCGGTCGTTCTCGTGCGGGCTGACCAGGAGAGGCACGACGGGCCGCCGCCGGTGGACGACGCGGGCACCCGAACACCTGCCGGACCGCGCGACGTGGTGCTCGGGATGGACATCGGCGAAGCGTGCGACGCGGTCGTCGAGTTCGCCTTCGAAGCGGCACGGGTACGCGACGCGCGCCTGAACATCGTCCATGCCTGGCGGGCTCCCCGGCTCTCTCCGGGCCCCGGAGAGATCGGTCTGCTCGACGCGGCGCAGTGCGCCGAGGAGTGGCGCGGCTTCCTCTCGGCGCTCCTCCGGCCGTGGCGGGAGAAGTACCCCGGAGTGCGGGTGCTGGAGACAGTGGTGGAGGACAGGCCCTCCCGGGCTGTCGTACGGGCCGCGGCCGGTGCCGCACTCCTGGTCGTCGGACACCGGCTGCCCGAACGGCCGGCGGGACCGCGCACCGGCCGTGTCACCCACGCCGCGATCCACCACGCCGGCTGCCCCGTCGCCGTAGTGCCCCACGCCTGACGGCTGCGGACCGCGTGCGGAAGAGGATTCTTCCGGCGGCGGACGACCCATCGCACGACACAAGAAGACCGAGGAGGTGACGGCCATGATTCCGAGGCCAGTCGTGGCCGGTCTGGACGGTTCGCGGGAAAGCCTCGCCGCGGTCCACTGGGCGGCCAGGGAAGCGCTGCGTCGGCAACTGCCCCTGCGGCTCGTCCACGCCTGGGAAGGACTGCCGCCCGACGCCGACGAGGACCGGCCCGAGCGGCGGGCGCCGCAGTACTACGCACGCCGGACACTGCGCAAAGCGGTCGATCAGCTCAGCGAACGGTATCCGCAGCTCTACCTCGCCGCCGAACAGGTACGCAGGCCACCCGGCGCGGCGCTGCTCGCCGAGGCCGGGAACGCCGAGCTGCTGGTGATCGGCAGTCAGGGACTGAGTGGTGTCGGGGGGTTCCTCACGGGATCGGTCGCTTCGGCCACCGCGGCGCACGTCGAGCGGCCGGTCGTTCTCGTACGGGCGGGGGAGACGGAGGAGGACGAACACCTGCCGGACGCGTCGGGCAAGCCGTCGACGGGTACGCCCTGCCGTGACGTGGCGGTGGCCGTGGACCCCGGGGGAGCGTGCGACGACGTCCTGGAGTTCGCCTTCAGGGCCGCCGAGCTGCGGCACGCACCGCTGCGCGTCGTGCGTGCCTGGCACGTACCGTTGAGCCAGGGCCTGGCGGACCCCGGGGAACGGGCACGGTTCAGGCTGGAGGCCGAGCACGAGCTCGCGACGTCCGTCGATCCCTGGCGGCGCAAGTTCCCCGGCGTGTACGTCACGGAGACCCTGCACGAGAGTCGTGCGACGCATGTGCTGGTACGTGCCGTGCAGGGAGCGGGCCTGCTGGTCATCGGCCGGCGCCGGAGGCACGGCCCGGTCGGCCCGCACACCGGCCCGGTCGCCCACGCGCTGATCCACCACGTCGGCCGTCCGGTCGTCCTGGTGCCGCACGAGTGACGGTGCGTGCCCGGCCACCGCCGGGACGGCGTCCCGCCGTTTCCGTGCTCACCGGCACGGCGGCGGGCGCCGCCTTCGGGAGCCGCCCGGCTCGGCAGCGAACCGGCCGTCGCTTCACCTGTCCCGGTGTCCGTCCGCCTCCGGCTGCTCCAGGTGCGAGGCGAGGACGGCGGCCTGGACCCGGCGCTGCACGCCCAGCTTGGCCAGCAGGCGTGAGATGTGGTTCTTGACGGTCTTCTCGGACAGGTAGAGCCTCTTGCCGATCTCACGGTTGGTCAGTCCGTCGCCGATCAGGGCCAGGATGTCCCGCTCGCGCGGGGACAGGCCCGCCAGCTCGTCCGGCACGGCCGGGACCTCGGCGGGATCCGCGCGCAGGGACTTCATCAGCCGGGCCGTGGTCGCGGGGTCCAGCATCGACTGGCCCGAGGCCACCGTGCGTACCGCCGTGACGAGGTCGGAGCCCTTGATCTGCTTGAGGACGTAGCCGGAGGCACCGGCCATGATCGCGTCGAGCAGGGCGTCCTCGTCGTCGAACGAGGTGAGCATCAGGCACGCGAGCTCCGGCATCCGACTGCGCAAGTCCCGGCACACCGAGATGCCGTCGCCGTCCGGCAGCCGCACGTCGAGGACGGCGACGTCGGGACGGAGCGCCGGGCCCCGGGCGAGCGCGTGGTCCACGGTGCCGGCGTCGCCGATCACCGTGATGTCCGGTTCGGCGTCGAGCAGATCGGCCAGGCCCCGGCGGACGACCTCGTGGTCGTCCAGCAGGAACACGCGGATCGGCTGCTGCTCGCTGTACATGCGTGACTCTGGCATCGTGCCCCCTCGTTCCCCGGCGAAAGACGGACCGCGAGTCGTCCCGACACCGATCATCACGTGTCCGGGCCGCTTGGGCCAGGGCCGAGCGGCCCCACTCCGCCCGTTGGTGGTGGAGAAGCGGCCCGCCGGGACCAACAGCTCGCGGAACAGGGGCCGTTGGGCCCCATGCCCGCAGACCTTCGGCATCCGGTACCGCGCTGCGCACGGGTCGAGAGTGAAGCCCGTAAGGCAACGACACCACTGTCCCGAAGGGAACCAAGACCATGGCCGTGCACGAGCACCCCGACCGCAGTTCCGGCTTCCACCTGCCCTCGTTCCGCAGGAACCGAACCGCCGCCGCGGCCGGGCCCGAGGTGGCGGTGGGCACCGGCACGCACACCGTACGGGCGTACGCGTTCGCCTCCCTGCGGCTGCTCACCGGGTTCGTCTTCCTCTGGGCGTTCCTCGACAAGACCTTCGGCTTCGGCTACGCCACACCGTCCGGCAAGGGCTGGATCGACGGCGGATCGCCGACCAAGGGCTTCCTCGGCTCCGTGGCCGTCGGGCCGATGGAGTCCACCTTCCACTCCTGGGCCGGTGACCCGTGGGCGGACTGGCTCTTCATGCTCGGCCTGCTCGGCATCGGCCTCGCCCTCGTCGCGGGCGTGGCGCTGCGGTTCGCCGCCGTCGCGGGCACCCTGATGATGGCGCTGATGTGGATCGCCGAGTGGCCTCCGGCCAAGCACCTCCCGGACGGTTCGCCGAGCATGTCGACGAACCCGTTCGTCGACTACCACGTCATCTACGCCGTCGCACTGATCGTCGTGGCGGCTGCCGCGGCCGGCGACACCCTGGGGCTCGGCAGGATCTGGGCCGGGCTTCCGCTCGTCCGTCGCAGCCGCTGGCTGCGGTGACGCGCGAGAGACGCGACGGGCCCTGCGAGGGTCCGTCGCGCCGGGCCGTGCGCGGAGGGTCGGCCGGACCCGACACGGGACCAGTGGCCCCTGCACAGGCACCCCCCACCGGCACGACGCTGGAACCGGAACCCCGCCCCTGGAGGTCGAGAACATGCCCCGCACCGTCACCGTCGGTCTCGACGGCTCCCCGGAGAGCCGGGCCGCCGCCGAGTGGGCAGCCCGCGAAGCGGAGTTGCGCGGTCTGGCACTGAAACTCGTGCACGTCCGGGAGCCGGTACCGGAACCCATGGCGCAGGCCCCGCTGCTGGGCGCGGAGACCCACCAGCACTGGACGCAGCGGATCCCCCGCGAAGCCGCCGAGGGCATCGGACTGCGCCACCCCAGTGTGGAGGTGATCGTCGAGCAGGCCGCGGGGCGCCCGAGCGACATCCTGGTAGAAGCGGCCAAGAGCGCTGAACTGCTCGCCCTGGGCTCGCGCGGCCTCGGCGGGATCGGCGGGTTCATGGTCGGCTCCGTCGGGCTGTCCGTGGTCGCGCACGCGCCAGGTCCCGTGGTGCTGATCCGTGCGCTGGAACAGGCCGCGGACGAGCACGAGAAGGACCCCGCAGGCATCCCGTCCGCCGCTACCGCGTTCCGGCCCGTGGTGCTCGGGCTCGACATCCGGCACCCGGACGAGAAGCTGATCGAGTTCGCCTTCGACGCCGCCGTACGCCGCGCCACGGCCCTGCGGGTCGTGCGCAGCTGGAACCCGCCGCCCTACTACGCCTACGGCCTCTCCGCCGACCTCGAACTGCACGCGTCCCTGAGCCGCGCCGAGAGCGCCGCGCTGACCGAGGCACTGCGTCCGTGGCGGCGGAAGCACCCGGACACGGACGTCGTCGAGGAGTGCCGTTACGGCAGCCCCGCCGTCCACGTCGTGGACGCCTCCCACGAGGCGTCGCTGGTGGTCGTCGGCCGCCGCATCCGCCGCAACCCGCTCGGCACCCACATCGGCCACACCACGCACGCCGTCCTGCACCATTGCACCGTGCCCGTGGCCGTCGTCCCCCACGACTGAACTCCCCGAGGAGGCAGGACCATGAAGGCAGCGGTCGTACGGGCCTTCGGCGAGCCCCTGGTCATCGAGGACCGCCCCGAACCGGAACCGGGCCCCGGTCAGGTCCGCGTCCGGGTGGAGGCCTGCGGGCTGTGCCACACCGACATCCACGCGGCGCGCGGCGAATGGCCCGTCAGGCCGCATCCGCCGTTCGTTCCCGGGCACGAGGCCGTCGGTCTGGTGGAGGCGGTCGGTGCGGGCGTCACCCACCTGTCCGTCGGCCGCCGGGTCGCCGTGCCGTGGCTCGGCTGGGCCTGCGGACGGTGCGAGCACTGCGTTTCCGGCCGGGAGACGCTGTGCGAGCAGCAGATCAACACCGGTTACAGCTGCGACGGCGGGTACGCGGAGAAGATGCTCGCCCGGGCCGGCTTCGCACAGCCGGTGCCCCAGGGCATCACCGCCCTGGAAGCCGCCCCGCTGACCTGCGCCGGCGTCACCACCTACAAGGCGCTGAAGGTCGCCGGCATCCGGCCCACCCAGCTCGTGGCGATCTCGGGCGTCGGCGGGCTCGGCCACCTGGCCGTGCAGTACGCGAAGATCGCCGGCGCCACGGTGGCCGCGATCGACGTCACCGACGACAAGCTGGACCTCGCCGCCGAGCTGGGCGCCGACCTCGTCATCGACGCCCGCAAGCACCAGGCCGGCGAAGTGCTCAGGCGGTACGGCGGCGCGCACGCCGCTCTCGCGCTCGCGGTGGACGAGGCGGCCTTCGAGGAACTCCGTTCCGGTCTGCGGCGCGGTGGGAAGCTGGTCATGGTGGCCCTGCCGCCCCACGGCACGGTCCGGGTGCCCGTCTTCGACACCGTCCTGAACGGTACGTCCGTGCTCGGGTCGGTCGTCGGTACCCGGCAGGACCTCGCCGAGGTCTTCCGGCTGCACGCCGCCGGACGCACCAGCGTGGTCTACGAGACCCGTCCCCTCGCCCGCGTCAACGAGTCCATCGACGAGGTGCTGCGCGGCGAGGTCAGGGCCCGGATCGTCTTCGATCTCGGCGCGGGACGGTGAGGACGATGGAGCGTCCCCTGGTCGTCGGCGTCGACGGCTCCGAGCCCAGCCTGCGGGCCGCCGACTGGGCCTGCGACGAGGCCGCCCTGCGCGGAGCACCCCTGCGGCTGGTGTACGCCTCCCTCTGGGAGCGGTACGAAGGCGCCACGGTCGCGCCGGATCCCGGCGAACCGTCCGAGCAGATCACGGCCGAGGGCGTCGTCCGGGCCGCTGCGGAGCGGGTGCGGCGGCGCCGTGCCGACATCGAGACGTCCACCGACGTGCTCCCCGAGGAACCCGACCACGCACTCCTGCGCGAGGGACGCGACGCCGCCGCGCTGGTGCTGGGCACAAGGGGCCGCGGCGGCATCGTCGAGATGCTGCTGGGGTCCGTCAGCCTGAGCGTCGCCGCCCGCGCGGACTGCCCGGTGATCGTGGTCCGCGGCAGCCATGACAACCAGGTGCGTGCCGGCGGCCGTGGCCGCGTCGTGCTGGGCGTCGGCGGGAGCGGCGCGGACTCGGCGGCACTGCGCTTCGCCGTCCGGGAAGCGGAACTGCGCGGCGCGTCCCTGGACGCCGTCCGGGCCTGGCGGTGTCCCGCGCACGAGACGACCGACCACCCGCTCCTCGCCGGGGAGCCCGCCCGGCTGCACGAAGAACGCGCCGTGGGCGTGCTGGAGGAGGCGCTGCGGGAAGTGCCCGGGGATCTGCGACTGCGCCGGCGCACGGTCGAGGGGCCTGCCCGCAGGGTGCTGCTGGCCGCCGCGCACGACGCCGGTCTGCTGGTCGTCGGGGCCCGGCGCAATCCGGGCCACTTCGGGCTCCAGCTGGGCCGGGTGACCCACGGCGTGCTGCACCACGCGGCCTGCCCCGTGGCGGTCGTACCCGAGCGGGCGTGAGCGCGGTGGCCGGGCCCTCAGAGGTCCGCCAGGTGACCGGCCCCTCAGAGGTCCGCCGAGTGGTCGGGGACATAGTTCTGCAGATCGCGCGGCGGGCGCGCGTAACCGGTCGGGGCGGGCCGCTCGGGCAGTTCGAGGACCGGGGGCGGTACTTCGTGGTACGGGACGGAGGCGAGCAGATGGGCGATCATGTTCAGCCGCGCCCGGCGCTTGTCGTCGCTCTCGACGACGTACCACGGTGCCTCGAGGATGTCCGTGTGGACCAGCATCTCGTCCTTGGCGCGGGAGTAGGCCTCCCAGCGGGAGATCGACTCCAGGTCCATCGGCGACAGCTTCCAGCGCCGTACCGGATCGGCCAGGCGGCGCCTGAACCGCTCCTGCTGCTCGATGTCGCTCACCGAGAACCAGTACTTGCGCAGCAGGATCCCGTCCTCCACCAGCATCCGCTCGAACGCCGGGCACTGGCGCAGGAAGAGCCGGTACTCCGCCTGCGTGCAGTAGCCCATCACGTGCTCGACGCCGGCCCGGTTGTACCAGGACCGGTCGAAGAGCACGATCTCCCCGGCGGCCGGCAGGTGCTCGACGTACCGCTGGAAGTACCACTGGGTGCGCTCGCGCTCGGTCGGCTTCGGCAGCGCCGCGATCCGCGCCACCCTGGGGTTGAGATGCTCGGCGACCCGCTTGATCGTGCCGCCCTTGCCCGCCGCGTCACGCCCCTCGAAGACGACGACCAGGCGGGCGCCCGCCGCCCGCACCCACTCCTGCAACCGCACCAACTCCGTCTGCAGACGCAGCAGTTCCCTCTCGTACGTCTTGCGCGGCAGGGTCGCCGCCTGCTTCCCGGCCATGCCGTCCCCACCGCCCCACGACATCCACGCCCACGACTTCCGGAGTCCCGCCCATGCCCGAGGCCGAGCACCAGGACGACACCGTACTTTCCGACGACGAACTGCGCACCCTGGACGCCCACTGGCGGGCAGCCAACTACCTGGCGGCCGGCCAGATCTACCTGCTGGCGAACCCGCTGCTGCGCGAGCCCCTGCGCCCCGAACACATCAAGCCGCGCCTGCTCGGTCACTGGGGCACCTCGCCCGGCCTCAACCTCGTGCACACCCACCTCAACCGGGTGATCAAGGCGCGCGGTCTGGACGCCCTGTGCGTGTGGGGCCCCGGACACGGCGGCCCGGCCGTGCTCGCCAACTCCTGGCTGGAGGGCAGCTACAGCGAGACGTACCCGGACGTCACCCGCGACGCGGCGGGCATGGCGCGGCTCTTCCGGCAGTTCTCCTTCCCGGGCGGCGTGCCCAGCCACGTGGCCCCAGAGACGCCGGGCTCGATCCACGAGGGCGGCGAGCTCGGCTACGCGCTCTCCCACGCCTACGGGGCGGCCTTCGACAATCCCGGCTTGCTGGTCGCCTGCGTGATCGGCGACGGCGAGGCGGAGACCGGGCCGCTGGCCGCCTCCTGGCACTCGAACAAGTTCCTCGACCCCGTGCACGACGGCGCGGTCCTGCCCATCCTGCACCTGAACGGCTACAAGATCGCCAACCCGACCGTGCTGTCCCGCCTGCCCGAGGCCGAACTCGACGAGCTGCTGCGCGGATACGGGCACGAGCCGATCCATGTGACCGGCGACGACCCGCTCCAGGTGCACCGGGCCATGGCGCACGCCCTCGACGACGCCCTGGACCGGATCGCCCTGATGCAGAGGACCGCCCGGGAGGAGGACGTCAGCGAACGCGTCCACTGGCCGGTGATCGTGCTGCGCACCCCGAAGGGCTGGACCGGCCCCGCGGAGGTCGACGACCTGCCGGTGGAGGGCACCTGGCGCGCCCATCAGGTCCCGCTGCCCGCCGTGCGGGAGAACCCCGGGCATCTGCGCCAGTTGGCGGCGTGGCTGCGCTCGTACCGGCCCGAGGAGCTGTTCACCCCCGACGGCCGGCCCGTCGCCGATGTCCTCGCCTGCGTCCCGGAGGGGGACAAGCGGCTCGGCGCCACGCCGCACGCCAACGGCGGCCTGCTCGTCCGCGATCTGCCGCTCGCTCCGCTCGACGACTTCGCCGTCCCCGTGGACAAGCCGGGCGTCACCCTGCACGAGCCCACCCGAGTCCTCGGTGACCTCCTGGCCCGGCTGATGAAGGACACCGGCGAGCGCCGCGACTTCCGCCTCGTCGGTCCCGACGAGACCGCCTCCAACCGCCTCCAGGCCGTCTTCGACATCAGCGGCAAGGCCTGGCAGGCCGAGCACCTGCCGGTCGACGAACACCTCGACCGGCACGGCCGGGTGCTGGAGATCCTGTCGGAGCACACCTGCCAGGGCTGGCTGGAGGGCTATCTGCTGACCGGCCGGCACGGGCTGTTCTCCTGCTACGAGGCGTTCGTGCACATCGTGGACTCGATGGTCAACCAGCACATCAAGTGGCTGAAGACGTCGCGGGAGCTGTCGTGGCGGGCGCCGGTCGCCTCCCTCAACTACCTGCTGACCTCGCACGTCTGGCGCCAGGACCACAACGGCTTCTCCCACCAGGACCCCGGCTTCGTCGACCACGTCCTCAACAAGAGCCCCGAGGTCGTCCGCGTCTATCTGCCGCCGGACGCCAACACCCTGCTGTCCGCCGCCGACCACGCCCTGCGCAGCCGCGACTACGTCAACGTGATCGTGGCCGGGAAGCAGCCCTGCTTCGACTGGCTGTCCATGGACGCCGCCCGCGCCCACTGCGCACGCGGCGCCGGGATCTGGGAGTGGGCGGGCACCGAGAACGGCGGCGAGCCGGACGTCGTCCTCGCCTGCGCCGGCGACGTACCCACCCAGGAGGTGCTGGCCGCCGCCCAGTTGCTCCGCCGCCACCTGCCCACGCTCGCCGTGCGCGTCGTCAACGTGGTCGACATGGCCCGGCTGCTGCCCCGCGAGGAACATCCGCACGGCATGACCGACTTCGAGTACGACGGCCTGTTCACCACCGGCAAACCGGTGATCTTCGCCTACCACGGCTACCCCTGGCTGATCCACCGCCTGGCCTACCGCCGGGCCGGCCACCGCAACCTGCACGTGCGCGGCTACAAGGAGTCCGGCACCACGACCACGCCGTTCGACATGGTCGTCCGCAACGACCTGGACCGCTACCGGCTGGTCATGGACGTCATCGACCGCGTCCCCGGCCTCGCCGTACGCGCCGCCGTACTGCGCCAGCACATGGCCGACGCCCGCACCCGCCACCACGCGTGGATCCGCGCCCACGGCACGGACCTGCCGGAGGTCGCTGGCTGGACCTGGGACGGCTGACGGCCGTCCACCCGGGAAGGAACGCGCCGCCATGACCGCCGGGCCGACGCCACCCCGGCGGTCACTTCCTCAGCCGCGCGGGCACCACGGCGACGGGACAGGCAGCCTCGGCCAGGAGGTCCCGTACGACCTCGTCCCGTCCCGGGTCCGGCCCGCGACCCACCACGATGAGCGAGGCGCGCCCGGCATGGTGCAGCAGGGCCTCGGCGGGAGTGAACAGCACGACGTCCTCGAGAACCGGCACGTCCGGGTACTTCTCCCGCCAGGGACGCAGCGCGTCGGCCAGAAGCTGCACCTCGTGGTCCTCCCAGGCCGCACGCTCCTCCTCCGGTACCCCGAAGGGCCACTCGGCGGCAGCGGCGGGCAGCGACCAGGCGTGCACGGCGCGCAGCGGCGCTCCGTGCACCCGGGCGGTGTCGAAGGCGAAGTCGATCGCGCCGTCCGACGGACGGCGGGCATCCACGGCGAGGACGACGTTGCCGGCACGGCGCGCGGGCGCCGGGACGTCGTCCGGGACGAGGACCACGGGACGGTCGCAGGTCCGGACAGCGGCCGGAAGGGCCCGACCGGCGGGACGACCGGCCGCGGCGGCCTCGCGAGGCACGGCGCACACGATCGTCCCGGCCGCTGACGTGTCCCGTGGCGGGTCCGGCAGCACGCGCAGCGGCAGGTCCCGCAGCCGAGCCTCCCGCTCGGCCCAGTCCGCGGCCGAACGGCCACGCGCCGAAGGGTCCGCGCAGACAAGGATCACTTGTTCCACCGGGGTCCGCCTTTCCGGCACAGAGGAGACGTGAGGGTAGGAGGAGACGCCTCCGCGCGGCTCAGTCTGTCGCGCGCCCGCCCGCCGGCGCAGGGGCCGAACGGCCCAAGAGCCGGAAGGCCCGGGGCGCCGCCGTCGTCATCGGCGCCCGTCGCCGCAGGCATGCCGACGGTCCGCTCCCGGACCCGGCCACCGCACCCGGCCGCACAGCTCGCTCAGGTCTCGTCACCGGCCCGGGGATCGGCTTCCCGCGCGCTGTCCTGAGCCCGCACGGCCGAGGAGGGCGGGGTGCCCAGTACCGGGGACCAGGCTCGTCCCGCGTACAGTGCCTGGGCCAGTATCAGCAGGGCGTCCAGGCGCTTTCCGAGGCCGAGCCGGAACAGGCTGCCGGGTATCAGCAGGAGGAGCAGCACGAGCGGCTGGGACATGGCCGCGACGGCACAGAGGAGTACGGTGAGCGGCAGGCTGACGGCGGTGCGGAACTCGCCCTCCGCGTTGTGCCGGTCGACGGTACTGTGCAGATCCGGTTCGGTCCCGATGAGCCGCGTGAGGACGAACGGGAGATCCTCCCGGAGGCGGCGCGAGATCTCGTAGGCCGTGGCGAACCGTGCCAACTGGTCGGCGTCACGCCGGATCTGCTCGGCGTCGCTTCCCGCGCCGAGCACTGAAGCGACGTGCCGGAACCTCGCCACGAGGTCCGAGTAGGCCGAACTTCTCAGTACGACGGAAAGCCCGATGTCGTCGGGCTGACGCAACAGCCACTGGTCGAACCCGTCGACCATTGCCTCGAGGTGCGACGCGGCTTCCGGCTCCCCGGTTCGCGAGATCGTTCTCCGGAACGCGCTGCCGTCGGCGCGCCGGATGTCGAGAAGTATGCGGTCGTCGGAGCGGTCGATGGTCGTGGCTTCGCCGTCAACGATGTCGCATCGCGAGGTGGCCAGTCTGGCGAGCAGCCCGAAGTGGTCCGTGCGGCGCTCGCCGAGCCAGCCGCGCATGCGCCGGTCCCGCCGCCGGGCGATGAGATCGACGGCATGACTCGTGCCGGCCACCGACAGCACCCCGACGAGGTAGGCCGCCAAGGTGACCGCGGCCGCCGACGACCACGACCCGAGCACGGCGAGGAACGCGATCACTTCACGACCCGCCGCCGAGTCCGGGAGGGAGGCGGGGGCGCCCGTCAGCACCCAGAAGCAGGCGAGCCACAGGTATCCGGTGACGAGGGGAGTCCGCAACTCCCTCAAGCCGGGCAGGAGATTGGCCAGCATCCGGTGATTAGAGCAGGCACGTACGGCTCGGGGGAGAGGCGCGGGCGGGGGTCGCCGCGGCGGACGCCGGCTCCCGCCCGCCCCTGACGCTCGGCCCGCTCACCGGCTGTCGCTCGCGTCGGTCCCCTCCAGCGTCGCCCGGCCGGCCTCGAGCCGCGCCACCGGAACGCGGAACGGCGAGCAGGAGACGTAGTCCAGTCCCGCGGTGTGGAAGAAGTGCACGGAGTCGGGGTCGCCGCCGTGCTCGCCGCACACGCCGATCTTGAGGCCGGGCCGGGTGGCGCGGCCCTCGGCGACGGCGATGTCCACCAGCCGTCCGACCCCGTCGCGGTCGAGCGTCTCGAACGGGGAGACGGGGAAGACGCCCTTGTCGAGGTAGGCGGAGAAGAACTCTGCCTCGACGTCGTCGCGGGAGAAGCCCCAGGTGGTCTGGGTCAGGTCGTTGGTGCCGAAGGAGAAGAACTCGGCCTCCTCGGCGATCCGGCCCGCCGTCAGCGCCGCCCTGGGCAGCTCGATCATCGTGCCGACGGGGCAGTCGACGCGTACCCCCGACGCCTGCGAGACCTCGGCCAGCACTCGGCGCACCTCCTCGCGCACGATCCGCAGTTCGCGGACGTCACCGACGAGCGGAACCATGATCTCCGCCTTCGGGTCGCCGCCGGCCGACAGACGCCGGGCGACGGCCTCCCCGATCGCCCTGACCTGCATGGCGACCAGACCGGGAACCACCAGCCCCAGGCGCACACCGCGCAGGCCCAGCATCGGGTTCTCCTCGTGCATGCGGGTCACCGCGGTCAGCAGCTCGACGTCGTGCGCCGCGGGGAGACCGCCTCGGGCCTGGGTGGTGGCGATCCGCACCGCCAGTTCGGTGTGGTCGGGCAGGAACTCGTGCAGCGGCGGATCCAGGAGACGGATGGTCACCGGCAGGCCGTCCATCGCCTCCAGGATGCCGGTGAAGTCCTCCCGCTGGAGCGGCAGGAGCGCGGCCAGCGCCCGGTCGCGCTGGGCGTCGGTGCCGGCCAGGACCATCTGCTCGACCAGCTTGCGCCGCTCGCCGAGGAACATGTGCTCCGTGCGGCACAGACCGACGCCCTGCGCGCCGAACCGGCGGGCCCGCACGGCGTCCTCGGGGGTGTCGGCGTTGGCCCGTACCTCCAGGCGGCGAACGGCGTCGGCCCGGTTCAGGGCGCGGGCCACCGCGTCGACCACGCCGGGTGTCTCCTTGCCGGCCGTCTCCGTTGCGGCCGCCGGTCCACCTGCCGCGTCGCCGGTCGCGCCCGCTTCGAGGAAGCGCATCACCGCCGAGGCCACCAGCGGTACGGAGCCCGGGTACACCGCTCCGGCGGAGCCGTCCACGGACAGGACCGTCCCCTCCTCGACCACGGTGCCGTGGGGTGCGATGAGGCGCCGCGCCTCAAGGTCCACGGACAGGTCCTCGGCACCGCACACGCAGACCTTGCCCATGCCCCGGGCGACGACGGCCGCGTGACTGGTCTTGCCGCCGCGGCTGGTGAGCACCGCCTGGGCGGCGATCATGCCGGGCAGGTCGTCGGGCGTGGTCTCCTGCCGGACGAGGACGACCTTCTCGCCGGCCGCGGTACGCCGTACGGCCTCGGCGGAGTCGAAGACCGCCGCGCCGACCGCCGCACCGGGCGAGGCCGGGAGACCGTGGGCGAGCGCGACGTCGGTCGCGGAGGTGTCGAAGCGCGGGAACATCAGCCGGGCCAGCCCCTCACCGCTCACCCGGGCGAGGCCCTCGTCGGGCGTGATGAGCCCCTCGTCGGCGAGTTCGGCGGCGATGGCGAAGGCGGCCTCGGCCGTTCGCTTGCCGACGCGGGTCTGGAGCATCCACAGCCGGCCGCGTTCGATGGTGAACTCGATGTCGCACAGGTCGCGGTAGTGCTGCTCCAGGGTCGCCATGTGCGCGCGCAACTCACGGTACGCACGGGGGTCGAGGCGTTCCAGCTCGGCCAGCGGCACGGTGTTGCGGATTCCGGCGACGACGTCCTCGCCCTGGGCGTCGGGCAGGTAGTCGCCGTACGGACCGGGCCGGCCGGTGGCCGGGTCGCGGGTGAAGGCGACCCCGCTGCCGGAGTCGGACCCGAGATTGCCGAACACCATGCGCTGCACGTTGACGGCGGTGCCGAGGTCGTCGGCGATGTGCTCGCGCCTCCGGTACAGGCGGGCGCGCTCACCGTTCCAGGACTCGAATACCGCCAGGACTGCACGGCGCAACTGCTCGGCCGGCGACTGCGGGAAGGACTCGCCCGTCTCCGTGCGGATGATGTCCTTGTACGTCTCCACCAGCCGGGCCAGGTCGTCGGCGCCCAGGTGCACGTCGTCGGGGGCGCCGCACGCCTCTTTGAGCAGAGCCAGGGCCCGCTCGAAGTGCGAGCTGCCGACGCCCATGACCGTACTGCCGAACATCTGGACGAGTCGGCGGTAGGAGTCCCAGGCGAAGCGTTCGCTGCCGGACACCTTGGCCAGGCCGAGGACGGACTCGTCGTTCAGACCGATGTCGAGGATCGTCTCCATCATGCCGGGCATGGAGAACCTGGCACCGGAGCGCACGGACAGCAGCAGCGGATCACCGGGCTGTCCCAGTCGCCTGCCCGCGGCGCTCTCGACGTCCGCCAGGTGCGCGGAGACCTCCCGCGCCATGCCCGCGGGTTCGCCGCCGGTGTCCAGGAAGGCACGGCACGCCTCGGTGGTGATGGTGAATCCCGGGGGCACGGGCAGTCCGAGCCGGGTCATCTCGGCCAGGTTCGATCCCTTGCCGCCGAGGAGGCCGGCCATGTCACGGCCGCCCTCGTGGAAGTCGTACACGTAACGAGCCATGACGTCGTACTCCTCGACTATGGGGCTTGGTACCCCCAGGTTCGGGACCCGCGCCCGCCCGGCGGGAGGTCCCGGCGGTCCCGTCCGGTGGGCCGGTCGGCCCCGGCGGGCCCCCGCTGCCGTGCGGCCCGAAGGGACCCGCGTCAGGGCTGCACGGCCCATGGGCCGCCGCATCCGTGCGGAGCAGGCTCGAAGGCGTCCAGCGACCGACCGGCCCGAAAGAGGACCCGCCATGTTCCGTGACATCGCCGTGGGGATCGACGGCTCACCCGCGAGTCTCGCGGCCGCGCACTGGGCGGCGCGGGAGGCCGAACGGCGGGGATCCGGGCTGAGAATCGTGCACGCCTGGCACCGCCACGCCCGCCCCGCGCCGTACGTTCCCCTGGACCGCACCGAGCACGAGTGGGCCGGACAGCTCCTCCAGGAGGCCGTGCGCAGCGTCCGCGGCGCCCATCCCGGGCTGCGGATCACCGAGCGCCTGGTGTGCGGCGCGACGGTGGCCGCACTGGTCGCCACCGCCGCCGACGCCGACCTGCTGGTCCTGGGCTCCGTCGGCCTGGGGGCGGTGGGCGGCTTCGTGACGGGGTCCGTGTCCCAGCGCGTCGTGACCCGGGCCGCGCGCCCGGTGGTGCTGGTGCGGGCCGGGCGGAGCGCCGCCGACGAGCACCTGCCGGCCGCGGACGGCGTCGCTCCGGAGGAGATCGCGGGTACGCCCTGCCGTGAGGTCGTCCTGGGACTGGACGTCAGTCACCCGTGCGACGAACTGATCGAGTTCGCCTTCGAGGCCGCCCGGCGGCGCGGCACCGGACTGCGGGTGGTGCACGCCTTCCGGACGCCCTGCGGGGCCGTGTCCGACCCGTCGCTGACCATCCCGCCCGCGCCGGTGCCCGCGGCACCGGCGCCGCCGGCGCTGGAGCGGGCGGAGGCCGAACGCACCGTCAGCGCCGTACTGCGCACCTGGCGGGAGAAGTACCCGGCCGTGCCGGTGACCGAGACGGTCACGGAAGGACGAGCCGCCGTCGTACTGGTGCACGCGGTGAAGGACGCGGGGCTTCTCGTGGTCGGCCGCCGCACGGACGGACGGCGGATCGGCGCGCACACGGGGCCCGTCGCACACGCGGTCATGCACCACGCCGGCTGCCCCGTCGCCGTGGTCCCGCACGACTGAGCGGCCCCGCGCGGAGCGCGGCCCGCCTCTCCAGGAGGCAGCCGGCCTGCCATCCGTTCGCCGCATCCCCGCGGCCGGGACCGAATGGTCCGGCCGACGGGGGCCGGACGGGACCCGCCGCGTGCCCTGTCCGGCACTGCCCGCGAGCACCCCCGGGGACCAGCATCGACAGTGGGCGAAGCACCCGACGAAAGGACCTGTGACGACCGCGACGCTGACAGCCGTTCCCCGGACCGCCGACGCCTGGCGGCGGCTCGCCTGAGAAAAAGGGACTGTGTCCGCGGCCGGACGTCCGGGGCCTGGCCGTGCCCGAGGGCGCGGCCTCCCCACGTCAGCGAGGTGCGGTCGAGAAGGCGTCGTGCCAGACGGCCCTCGCGCCGGAATCACCGATCCGGTAGATCTGCACGCAGCACCCGACGGCCACCACGAGCGCGACGACCACGGCCACGACGCGGATCAGTACGTACGGCACGGCTACGGGCGCCCCGCCGGATGTCGCGCCCCGCGCGCCTTCGGCGTCCGCGCCCGCCGGCAGGAGCCTGCGCCAGGACGCCACCCACAGCAGAACGGCCACGACCGCCACGGCCACCGCCCACGGCAGCAGACCATCACCGAGCGTGGCATGCCGCTCGACCAGCGGATCCGGCGGGACACGCTCTTCGAGCCACTCACCGGCATGGGTGGTCACCGGGACGAGCAGGGCGCTCACGACCGCCAGCACGGGCAGTGCGAGTCCCATCCTGCTCAGCCAGGACGGCCACGCGGCCCCAGCGACCAGGAGCAGGCAGGCCAGCGGCAGCAGGATCACCACCGCGTGCACCAGCAGCGCGTGCGCGGGCAGCCCGTTGATCTCGACAGGTCCCATGACGATCCCTTCTTTCGTACCGCAGCCTTCGCTGCGGATGGCGCACATCAGACCACCTCATGTCCGGCCGGATGCGGACAGAGGGCAAAAGGATGGACGGACATGACGAAGCGTTGACGCAAGCGACGCTCGCGCCCGTGCGACGTGCGGAGCGCCGGTGAAGCCGGTTCGGTAGCGGGCCGACTGAGGCTGTGCGTGGAGTGGCCGTCCGTGGCGTGGGCGACGTCGAAAGGCCCCCCGGATGCCGCGAGTATCCGACGGTGGACCTGGGCGATGCCGGAAGGAGCAGCAGGTCTCACCCGTCTCTCACCTCCGGGTCCGTCGTGCGGCTGCCGCCTTCGCAGGGGACGGGGGACGGGTGCGCCCCGCCGGGGCAGTCGCGGCGCGGGAGGAGCGCGGGCAGACGCGGAGCGGTGAGGAAGCCCTCCGCGCGAGCGCCGGCCAGGCCGATGCGCGGGATGCCGGCGGTTGTCCAGGACGGCGGCCGCGATGCCGTCAGCGGCCAGCCGTAGGGCGGTGGCGCCGTCGGCGGCGAGCACCGCCTCGAACTCCTCGTCCAGCAGACCGCGGCGCAGCACGTCACGCAGGGCGGGATCGTCCTCGACGACCAGGATCTTGTGGCGCATGGTCCTCCGTCGGAGCGTCTTTCCTGCCGGAGTCGGGAAGGACGACGGCACGGCCGGGGCAGTGCAAAGATGAGTAATCAGACGAACCGCCACCATGACTCATCTTCTTAAGACCACGGCAAGAAACGGGTGTGGTCGGGGCGATCTCCGCCGGCTCACCTCGCGACACCCCTCTCCTTACCGATCGCCAGGGCAGACGAAGGTGCGTGCCCACGGTGACTCACACGGCGAAGCGGGACGCGCCGTTCCCGACACGCCGGCAGGTGCTCGCGGCCGGCCGAGCGCGCGACCGCCGCACCGCCGACTGACGGATGACATCGGCGGCCGTTCTGCTCTCCGCAGACCGGCCGGGCGGAACGCCAGAACCTGTCAGGCTGGCCGCATGGCGAAGAACATGGCGGTGGGAAAGAACATGGCGGTGCGGCGGCTCGACCTGGGCTACTTCGTACGGCCCGCGTCGGAGACCGGCGGCCCGCAGCCACGCGTCGAACCCGTGCTCGCCTACTTGGTGCGCCACGACGACGGCCTGATCCTCTTCGACACCGGCATCGGCAAGGCCGACCCCGAGACCGAAGCCCATTACCGTCCCCGACGCCGGGACCTGCGGGATGCCCTGTCCGCGGCCGGAGTCGCCCTCGACGACATCACCCTCGTCGCCAATTGCCACCTCCACTTCGACCACTGCGGCGGGAACCCCCTCCTGGGCGGCAGACCCATCCTGGTCCAGGACGTCGAGCTGGCCACCGCGCGCGGCGGCGACTACACCTTCGACGAACTGATCGACTTCCCCGCCGTGTCCTACGAGGAACTCGACGGCGAGGCCGAGGTCCGGCCCGGTGTCTGGATCATTCCTACACCGGGGCACACACAAGGGCACCAGTCACTGGTCCTCCGCCAGGCCGACGGCACCGTGGTACTCGCAGGCCAGGCACACGACTTCGCCTCGGATTTCTCATCCGGCCAACTGGCCCGCCAAGCGGCACTTCACGGCGTGGAGCAGCCGCTGCCCACCTACCGGCACTGGCTGGAGCGCATCGCCGACTTCGACCCACGACGCGTTCTCTTCGCTCACGACTGCGCGGTCTGGGAACCGTCGCGAAGCAGTTCTTGGAGCGGAGGAACGACGGTCGCGGCACGGGTGCCGAGCCGGGGCCCGACACCCGGGTGTGGTTGGCTGCCGGGGTGACTCAGGACTTGGAGACCGTCGCGTTCGAATCCGCCGAGGCGTTCCGGGCATGGCTCGGCGAGAACCACGCCGTCTCGCCCGGCATCTGGCTCAAGCTGCGCAAGAAGAGCCCCGGCACGGTCGCGCTGGACTACGCGCAGGCGCTCGACGTAGCACTCTGCTACGGCTGGATCGACGGCCGGAAGGCGAAGCTCGACGACCGGTGGTGGCTCCAGCGGTTCACCCCGCGCACACCGCGCAGCAAGTGGTCAAAGGCCAACCGGGACAAGGTGGCAGCCCTGATCGAGCAGGGCCGGATGCAACCGGCGGGGCAGGCCGAGATCGACCGCGCCAGGGCGGACGGCCGCTGGGAGGCGGCCTACGACGGTGCGAAGACCGCCACGGTGCCGGACGACCTCACCGCGGCCCTGACCGCCGACCCGGCCGCGGCGCGGTTCTTCGAGACGCTGGACCGGCGGAACCGCTACGCGATTCTGCACCGCATCCAGGACGCCAAGAAGGCCGAGACCCGGGCGCGCCGGATCGAGAAGTACGTAGCGATGCTGGCGAAGGGCGAGAAACTCCACCCTTGATGCGTCGGACCGTGGCCTGCCCCCGGGCCGGTCTGCCGTCGCGTATCGCAGGTTACTGTTCCGGGCATGGGTTTCGATACGAGCTTCCACCCTGTTGACCTGCCGCTCGTCGAGAAGCGGCTGCTGCCGTTCCTGGCCGGCCACGGCGAGGACGACGGCATCGACGACCTGATCGCGCGGGCCGTCGAGATGCGCGCGGTCCGCTTCCGGGCCAAGGCATGGGCGCTGGGCGCGCAGGAGTACGCGCTCGATCACGACGGGGTTCCCTTCGAAGCGCGGCTGCACGTATGGGGACGGCCGTTCTTCATCGTCGGGGACGGCCTCGACCGGCTGGCCGAGGATGTGCGGCGCTACCTCGCGGCAACCCTCGACGACGTGGATGCCATCGCGGCCGAGATGGTCGGTCGGCTCGACCCGGCACTCGCCGGGCGGATCGAGCCCGACGAAGACGGACATCTGCCCGAAGACGACGTGCTCGCGGCGGGGTTCGCCATGCCGCTGCGCATGCTGCGCGGGGCGGCCGTCGCGCTGCGACGCGGTGAGCGTCACGTCCGCCGCTCCGACGGCAGGGAGTTCGACGCGGCCCGGCTGCTCATGCGGGAAGTCCCGTACTGCGTGGTGGAGTTCGCCGCCGCTCTGCTGCCGGGGTGGATGTCGAGGGGCTGCACGTGGCCGACCCGCCTGTGCGAGGAGGCCGGGCTCCGCGCGGAGGGATTCACCGCGCCCACGCCGCTGACCGGTCTTCTGCGCGAGGAGTTCCCGGCCCTGGACTGGCCCGACCCGCCGGCCACGATCACCGGCAACTACACGGTCGGCGGTCTGGTGCCCACCGACGCCGTGGCCGGCGCCCGCGCTCACCTGGCGGCCCACCGCCCCGAGTTGACGTGCGACGCGCTCGATGCGCAGAAGATCGACGAGGCGATGGGCGTGGCCGAACACCTCGGACTCGGCTTCTGCGAGGCCACCGAGATCTACAGCGGTATGGAGGGCAACCTCAACTGACCAGGCGCTGCGCCGTGATGCGCAACGGGAGGGGCAGGGCGACGCTCGACTGTTCAGGACAACTGCTCCCATGTCTGTTCAGGACAACCGCTGCCGTGTTCGTTTCTGCGCCCCGTTCCTCTAGGCTCTGGGCAGTCATCAATTTCCATATGACGTCTGCTCGGTGATGGAGTCGGCGTGGGGCGCGCGTCCCCGTTCCACGCCACCACTGGACGGCTCCAGGCGCAGCCACGGGTCGGCACATCCGGACGCCGACGGCCTCGTGCGGCGCGTCCCGCCGGGCGGTGAAAGGGATGCGTCGTGCCTTCGGCGTCGGCGAACTACCGTACTGTGCTGCGCACTTCGGGTGCCGTGGCCTTCTTCCTTCCCTCCGTGGCCGGGCGGGTGGGCCTCGCCATGACGGGGATCGGCATCGTCTGGCTGGTGCACGCACGCACCGGGTCGTACGCCGCCGCGGGTCTCGTCACCGGCGGATTCGCCGTCGCGGACGCCGTGGCCGGGCCTCAGATCGGTCGCCTCGTCGACCGGTTCGGGCAGACGCGGGTGCTTTACTGCGCGCTGGGCGCCCATGCCGGGGCCGTGGCACTGCTGCTCACCGGAGCCGTCGCGGACCTGCTCGCCGGTGTGCTCGTCGGGGCGACACTGCCCCAGCTCAGTGCCCTGTCCGCCGCTCGCTGGGCGGCGCTGCTGTCCGGCGGACGGGCTGCCGCGCTGCCCACCGCCTTCGCCCTGGAGGCCCTCGCCAACGGCGTGTCCTACCTGGCCGGGCCTGCCCTGGTGAGCGTCCTCGGGGCAGCGGGCCATCCCAGCGCCGGGGTGCTGCTCGCCGCCGGGCTCGTCGTCGGCGGCGGACTCGCCCTCGCCGTCCAGCACCGCACCGTGCCGCCCCTCACCGGCCATGCCGAACGCCGGCACGCCGGACGCGCCCTGCTGCGCTCCGCATTCCTGCGGCAGGTCGCGCTCGGCCTCGCGCTCGGGATGTTCTTCGGTGCGATGCAGGTGTCCGTTGCCGCGTACGCCGTCCAACGCGGTACGCCGGACGCGGCAGCGCTGCTCTATCTCGCCTCCAACTGCACCAACCTGGTCGGCGGCTGGGCCTACGGGGCGTGGCGCCATGGCGGCCGCCCCCGGCGCCGTCAGGCCGTGGCCGCCGCCTGCCTCGCCCTCGCGAGCCTCCCGCTGACCTTCCTCGACACGCCCCTCGCGGTCGGCGCCACCCTCGCCCTGACCGGACTCGCCGTGCCGGTCCTGCTGATCCTCGCCTCCGTCCTCACCGAGTCGTCGGTCCCGCGCGCCGTCCTCACCCAGGCGTTCACCTGGACCGGCTCCGCGAGCGCCGCGGGATCAGCGGGCGCCGCGGCGGTCGCGGGGCGGGTGGTGGACGGGGGCGGAGCTCACGGCGGTTTCGGTGTGGCGGCGGGGGCCGCGGTGGTGATGACGGTCCTGGCGCTCGGCGGTCTGCGGACAACGGCACCGGGCGTGCCGAAGGCGTCGGCGCCGAGCGGATCGTGACGGATGACGTTGCCGCCGCGGTTACGGTGCGGGAGGGAAGTCCGCGCTGCGTGACGCGGCTTCGTAGCGGTGCAGCTCTTCGGACATGCCTTCCAACTGGCGGTGGACGGCGTCGTAACCGGCCGCGCCCAGCACCAGCCGGTGGGGAGGCTCGTCCTGATCCATGGCGTCCATGACGGTCCGCACTCCGCGGCAGGGGTCGCCGGGCTGCCGGCCGTCCTGACCGACCATGGAGGCACGTACGGACTCGACGAACGGCAGATAGGCGTCGACCGTCTCGGACACGGGCTCGTCGGCGAAGCCGGAGTACGCGCGGGTGCGGAAGGCGCCGGGTTCGACGGCCAGGACGTTGATGCCGAAGGGGGCCACCTCGTGCCGCAGCGCCTCGGTGAGGCCCTCGACGGCGAACTTCGCGGCGCTGTAGTAGCCGAAGCCGGGCACGCCCCGCAGGCCGGCGACCGAGGACATGTTGACGATCCATCCGCTGCCGCGGGCGCGCATGCCGGGGAGGACGGCGCGCAGAAGTTCGGTGACGGAGAAGAAGTTGAGTTCGAAGGACCGGCGGACATCAGTGTCGGACGTGCCTTCGACGGAGCCGTACCAGCCCCGGCCCGCGTTGTTGACCAGGACGTCGATGCCCTCGAAGCGCTCCTCGGCGGCCTGGACGGCCTCTCGTATCTGCCGGGTGTCGGTGACGTCGAGCGGCAGGACGAGCGCTCGGTCGCCGTGGTCACGGGCCCAGTCGGCGAGCAGATGCGGGCGGCGCGCGGTGAGGACGACGTTGTCGCCGCGTTCAAGGGCGATGTCGGCGTAGGCCGGGCCGAAACCACCCGGGGTACCGCCGGTGATGAACCAGGTCTTCATGCTTCCTCGCGATCACGATCCAGGGGGTGGGCGGCCCGACGGAAACGGTGGCAGGCCTACGGTGACTGCTAAAATAGAAGTAAGTAACTTTCACTTTAGCAGTGACTCTGGAGGGTGCCATGCCGAGCCGGATCCGGCTGGAGGACCGGGAGTGTCCGCTGTCGACCACCGTGCGGCACGTCGGCGAATGGTGGACGCTGCTGATCCTCCATGACGCCTTCGACGGCTATACGCGCTTCGACCAGTTCCAGCAGAGCCTGGGCATCTCCACCAGCATGCTCACCTCGCGGCTGAAGACCCTGGTCGCCGACGGCCTGCTGGAACGGCGGCCCTACCGGACGAACCCCGTGCGCCACGAGTACGTCCTCACCGAGCGAGGGCACTCCCTGCGACCCGTTATCGTCTCCCTTGCCGCCTGGGGCAATCGGCAACTCGCCCCGCAGGAACGGTCGATGATCCTCGTCGACGCCGAGACCGGTGAGGAGGTCGAGCCGGTCGTGGTCGACGCCCGTACCGGGAAGAGCCTCGACGACAGCGCTGCCTACGTCTTCACCGCCGGACCGGCCGCGGGCGAGACGATGCGGGCGCGCTATGCCGGACCGGACCGGCAGCGACGACCCTGAGCCCGGGTCGGGCCCGGCGTGTGTCTGCTTCCCGCCGAGCCAAGTGAACCTTCCCTCCCGTCCGCTACGTGTAGGTGCTGGCGGCGGCTCCCGGACATCCGGCCCAGCGGTGTGTTCAGCGACCCGGTCCATGTGCCCGCGGCTGCCTGACCCGTGCCTGACCGAGTGACGCGAGGGAAGAGAGAACCGCCGGGATGCACAACAAGGAGGCTGCCCATGTGCCACGTGACCAGGAGCGGAAGGTAGTGGGCCGGTACCGGCTGCTGTCCCTCCTCGGCGAGGGCGGTATGGGGACGGTGTGGCGGGCGTGGGACGAGACGCTGCACCGTGAGGTCGCGGTCAAGGAGGTACGGGCACCGACAGGACCGGCGGCTGCGTCCGTGGAAACCGAGCGGCTGTACAAGCGGCTCGAGCGTGAGGCATGGGCCGCCGCCCGGATAGTCAGCCCCCACGTGGTGACGGTGCACGACGTCGCCCATGACGACGGCCGCCCGTGGATCGTGATGGAACTCGTACGCGGGCGCTCGCTGGAAGACCTGCTGCGTGACGAGGGACCGCTGCCCGCGCGGCGGGTGGCGCAGATCGGTGTGAAGGTCCTGTCCGCCTTGCGCGCGGCACACGCGGTGGGAGTACTGCACCGCGATGTGAAGCCCGCGAATGTGCTCCTCTCCCACGACGGCAGGGTGGTCCTCACCGACTTCGGCATTGCCACGGTCGAGGGCGATTCCTCTCTGACCATGGCCGGCCAGGTGGTGGGCTCTCCCGAGTATCTGCCGCCCGAGCGTGCGCTCGGGCGGACTCCGGGCCCGGCGTCCGACCTCTGGTCGCTCGGGGCTCTGCTGTACGCGTCCGTGGAAGGCGCCCCTCCCTTCCGGCGGGACACCGCGTTCGGCACCCTGCGCGCTGTCGTCGAAGAGCAGCTTCCGGCGCCGCGCCGCGCGGGTCCGCTCACTGCGGTGATCGTTGAACTCCTGCGCAAAGAGCCCGCCGAACGCCTGCCCGCTGAACTCGCGGAGGAGTACCTGCGGCTGATCGCCGCGGGAGGCATGCCCCCGCTCATCCATCCCGCCACCGTGGCGGTGCCCACGATCGGCACCTTCGTGGCACCGACGGCCGGGCCGGGCACATTCTCCGCGGCACCGACGGCCGGGCCGGGCACACTTCCCGCAGCCACGCCGACCGGGCCGGGCACGTTCTCCGCTCAGCCCGCGCCCCCTCGGCAGCACCGCACCAAGCGTGGCGTCGTCGTGGCCGCCGCCATGGCGTGCGCGCTGGTCGTCGCCGGACTGACGTACGCATGGGTCGGCCGGAGCCATGAGGGACCGAGAGCCGACCAGGCGGCGACTCCGAGTGACCCGGCATCCTCCGCGAGCACCGGGGAGGATGCCGCCGCCACGTCGCCGGCGGTGCGTGTCACGGTGGCAGGTGAGAACACCACCTACGTGGGCCACTGCCCTGCGTCCGCCGAAGAAGCCCCGACCTTCACGGCGACGTTCACGGTGGACCGGACACCGGCCCGGATCACCTACCGGTGGGTGACGGAGGACGGTTCGGTGGTCGACCGGCAGTGGCGTGCCCTCGCGTTTCCCCGCGGCGGCGATCAGACGAAACGAGAAGCCGTACGCCTGACCGGCTACGCGAAAGCAGGGATCCTCGCCAGCGAGATCGGCGTGCAGGTCAAGGGCTCCGAAGAAAGTTTCTCGAACAAGGTGCCCTTTTCGGTGACGTGCCACTAGACGTCGGACACCACCACTCAAGTCCCGAAAGCGAAGGTGCATCGATGTCTGCACGACGTAGTGACGGAAAACGCCCGAAGAGTGCCGTGATCGGGTATGTGGGAATGGTCCTTCTGCTGGCGGTGCTGGCACTCTCGCTGGCCACAGGCGTCGCGTCCGACCTCACTTTCCAGTCGGCTTTCATCCTCTCCTTCGGGGTGTGCGCAGGGCTCGTCTGAAAGGCTGAGAGGGACTGATATCTGGTAGGTGAAGGAGCGCCGGGCCCGAACAGAGCGCCCGCCGGTCGTGTAGTTCGCCGTCACTGTTTCGGCACTGGGTCCGGCTTACGCTCGGCGCTCCGAAACCGAGAAGCCGACGGTTCATGGCCAGTCAGTCCCCGCCCTTTCTGGACAGGCCGCCGGTACGAAACAGAAGCAGGACCCTCAGATTATGACGCTGCTTGCGGGCATCGAAGAAAGTGCACTCCCGTCCGGCTCGGAGAGTGTGAATGAGCTGGTGGAACAGCATCGGGCTGCAGTGCTCGCCTACGCACGGAAGTTCCTGACGGATCACCACCTCGCGGAGGACATCGTCCAGGAGACGTTCATCAGGGCATGGCGCCACGCCGACCGGCTGCGCCACCAAGAGGGGTCGGTCCGCGGCTGGCTGCTCAAAGTGACCAGGAACCTCATCGTCGACCGCATGCGCAGTGCCTATGCCCGGCACGAGACGGTGACCAGCTACAGCCCCGACACCACGCTGCCGGACCAGACCGAAGCGGTCCTGAACTCCCTGGACGTGGTCTCCAAGCTGCGCCGTCTGTCCAGGGAGCACCAGGAGGTGCTTGCGCTCGTCTACCTCTGCGGCCGCACGATGAACGAGGCCTCGGTCCTGCTCGACGTACCGTCAGGCACCGTGAAGTCACGCCATTATTACGCGATTCGGGGGCTGCGCAGGCAGTACTCCTCACGCGCCTGACCTGACCGGACCGATCCGTGAGAGGGCGAGGCGCCGGCACGGCGGCGCCTCGCCAGGACCGGCGGCCCGGGAGCCGCGCCTTTCTCATCCCATTGTTCTTCTCACCGCGGACCGCCGTCGACGTCCTTCAGACGTTCCCGGATCAGATCGCCCTCGGGGTGGCCGAGCGAGTCGAGGATTGCCAACGCCTCGGTCCACGACTGACGCGCCTTGTCAGGAGATGCGGGGGAGTGGACGTTGCCGATGTGCACGAGTGTGTCGGCGATCAAATACGCATCGTTCAGGGAGCGATAGTGCCCCAGGGCCCGATGAAGCGCCCGCAAAGCTTCCGGCTCCCGCCCCAGGCGGTGATGGGCGACGCCCAGACTGTCCCAGGAGGCCGCCTCTACATTGAGATTGCCGATTCTGTGAGCGATCTGGACAGCTTGGCGGCAGTGTTCCACCGCGCCTTCGTAATCCCGCATGAGGATTCGTGTCCAGCCGACCTCGTTGGTGACGGATGCGATGCCGATCTCGTGATGTGCCTTGCGGTACAGGGCCAGGGCGGCTTCATAGTGCGTCAGCGCCTCCCCATGCGCTTCCCCCGCGTTCTTGAGGAAAGCCATGTAACGGTGAGACAGCGCCTCCCCCAGAAGATCGCCCTCCTCGGAGAAGAATTCCAGAGCCTTCCCGAGATGGTTCGCCGCCTGGGCGCGCTGTCCCGTGCGGCCCAGGGCGAACCCGAGTGATCTGTGCATCTGCGCCTGTCCTCGCGTATCGCCCGCGCGCTGTGCCGCGAGAAGTGCCGCACTCTGGATCTCTGTCTGTTCCTGACGGCGTCCGCTGCGGTCGAGGATCAGCTCGAGCACCGCCGCCAGCCGCCAGGGCCGTACGCCCGCGCCGTTGTCCGCGTCGCGGACGGCGATGGCGTGCAGGGCGGGCATCTCGTGATGCAGCCAGTCGGCCGCGTATGCGTTGCCCGCGAACGTCATGACCTGGGTTCCGGGTGCCGCCGCGGGGAGCGTCGGGTGCTCCCGGTGTGTGTTGATGGCGCTGGAAGCGTTGTGCGCGGTGTGCAGGTAGTGGTCGTAGAGCCGCTGCCGGGCACCCTCGACGACCCCCTCCGCGTCCTCGGCACGGGACAGCTCCTGGCTGAACTTCTTGAGCAGTTCATGGGTGCTGTAGTGGCCGGACCTGTACTCGATCCAGAGGCTGGCACGGTGCAGCTCCGACATGACCTGCCGGGTCCTCCTCATCGGCAGGCCGGTGAGGCTGGCCGCGGCCTGGAGCGACACGGTGTGGGACGGGCTCAGCCACAGCCGGCGGAACGCGTCGGCCGCGTGTCCGGTGAGGGCACGGTAGGACCAGGAGAAGACGGAACGGGTGTCCGTGACGGGGTCGCTCGCGCCGCTCAGCGTGAAGGCCTGGAGGCTGTCACGACTTCGTTCGAGTTCGGAGGCGATGTCGGCCAGCGGGGCGGTCGGGCGGCTCCCGGCGCGTGCGCAGACGATGGCGAGGGTGAGTGGCAGCCGGCCGCAGTGCTCGACGATCGCGAGCGCCGCTTCACGGGAGCGTTCGACACGGGCTCTGCCGAGTCTTCTGGTGAGGAAGTCGAAGGCGTCGGCGACCGTCAGGACGTCGACGTTCAGCAGACTCGCCCCGGCCGAGGCGACGAGGCCGGTGAGCTGTTCGCGGCTGGTGACGACCGTGAAGCAGGCCGGATTGCCCGGCAGGAGCGGGCGGACCTGTTCCGCGTTGCGCGCGTTGTCGAGGACGATCAGGCATCGGCGCCGTGCCAGCACACTGCGGTACAGCGCCGTCTGGCTGTCGAGGCCGGACGGGATGCGCTCGCTCGGGATGCCGAGCGATTCGAGGAAGTAGCAGATCGCCATCGACGGGGTGAGCGGATCGCCCGCCGGGTCGTACCCGCGGAGGTTGATGTAGAGCTGCCCGTCAGGGAATCGGCGGGCGGTGCGATGGGCCCAGTGCAGGGCCAGAGTGGTCTTCCCCACGCCCGGAGTGCCGCCGATCGTGACGGCTGTGTGGGTGCCGGCCGTCAGCAGGGAGTCCAAGTGCTCGATCTCCTCGCGCCGACCGGTGAACACACGTAGATCCGCGGGCAGTTGTGCGGGCCGTACCAGGGCAGGGCTCCTGTCGCCGTGAGCCGGGGCCGCCGAGGTGGCCGGAGGCGTGTCGTCGGCAGGGGAGGCCGTGCCGCGCAGGACATGGGCCTGCGCGGCACGCAGTTCGGGACCGGGATCGACACCGAGTTCGTCCGCCAGCCGCGTGCGGATGCGCTGGAACTGCTCCAGGGCCTGGGCGGTGAACCCCTCCGCGGCCAGCACACGGATGAATCCGGCCTGGAGGGCTTCGTTGAGCGAGTCCTCCTGAGCGGCCTGCCTGAGCAGCGGAAGCGCCTGCTCGGTCCGCCCGGAGGCGAGGGCGGCCGCGGCGGCGGCCTGAGCGGCACGTAAGAACTCCGCGTCGACTCCGGCGAAGTCGGTGTGCGACCGGAGGCCCGGCGGCAGACTGGCCGCCGTCGGGCCGCGCCGCAGTGACAGTGCCTGGAGCAACAGGTCGGCCGCTTCCCCCGGCCGGTCGCTCTCCACCGCTTCCTGGCCCGCGTCGCGCAGCCTGCGGAACCGGAGGAGATCGACCGCGTCCTCCCCGACGTCCAGCCGGTATCCGCCGGCCGCCCGGACGAGCACATGAGCATCGCTCCGCTGCGTCAGCCCGGGTTCGAGGAGCCGCCGCAGAGCCCCCACATGCCGGTGCACCACGTTGACCGCCCGCTCAGGTGGATCGTCGCCCCATAAGCTGTCGACGAGATGATGCAGCGGCACGGGCTGGCCTGCCTGGACCAGCAGCAACGCCAGTACGCTCTGCTGCTTCGGAGGCCCCAGGTGCAGCTCCGCTCCCTGACGCCAGACCCTCAGGGGCCCGAGGATCGCAAGGCGCAGCGAGTTCTCCTCGGCGGACGCCGGACCTGACTTCATTCTCGCACCCCGATCCGCCGGCTCGCCTGCGCCGCCGCGGTGTGCCGCAGGAACTCGGCCAGCACGGAGCCGTCGCGTTCCCCCAGACCCGCGGCCAGCGCCTGGTCGATCAGCCCGCGGTTCGTCTCCAGCTGGGCCATGGGTGCCCCCACGGACGACGCCAGCGCGTTCACCAGGGTGAGGTCCTTGGCGACCAGGGCCAGTGTCATGTGGATGCCGGCTTCCTGCGGCCGTACGAAGTTGTCCTTGTTGTAGAGGACGAAGGGGGCCGCGGCGGCGCTCTGGGTGAAGGCGTCGTAGGCGGCCTCCCGGTCGATGCCGGCGCGCTCCGCCAGTACCAGTGACTCGGCGAGGGCCGTGCCCAGGGACAGCAGCAGTGAGTTGACCGCCAGCTTCATGACGCTGCCCCGTCCGGAGTCGCCGAAATGGAGAACGCGGGTGGCCAGGACGTCGATGACCGGACGCACCTGGTCGAGCGCCCTCTTGGGGCCACCGGCCAGCACGGTGAGTTCGCCCCGTGCGGCCAGCTCGACCGATCCGGAGACCGGTGTGTCGAGCAGAACCGCCCCCCGCTCCAGCACACGGGGCACCAGGGACGTCACCGTCCGGGGAGCGATGGTGCTGGTCTCCAGGACCGTCGTTCCCGGGCGCAGTCCGGCCAGGAGACCGTCCGGCCCGCCGTAGACCTCGCGCACCGCAGCGTCGTCGGACAGGGAGACGATGACGATGTCGGCCGACGCGGCCGCCTCTCGCGGGCAGTCGGCCACCTGGGCGCCCGTCTCGTCGGCGACACTGAACGCCCGTTCCCGGGTCCGGTTTGTCACCGTGACGCCGTGCCCTGCCCTGCGCAGGCGCACCACCATGGGACGGCTGAGGCGGCCGATGCCGACGACGGCCACGGTGGGCAGGGCGTCCGTCATGCCTGGCCGCCGGTGAGGCTGAGGTTGACGCCGTTCGCCGCCGGGTTCTCCAGCAGGAAGCGGGAGCCGTCGACGATGTCCTGCATGGTGGGCAGCACACCGGTCAGTGTCCGTTGGCGGGCCACTTCGAGGAACTGCGTCTTCCCGGACCAGAAGGGGCTGTCGCCGACGGCGCCGGGGTGGATGGCGTTGACCCGGATCGGCGCCAGTTCCCTGGCCAGGGTCGCCACCAGCCCCACCACACCGGCGTTCACCGCGGAGACCGTCGTGGAACCGGGGTAGGGCGCGTCCTTGGCCATGCCGCCGTAGAGCAGCACCGAGCCGGCGGGGGAGATGCGCGTCCGCAGCGCGTGGACGACCGTCGTGTAGCCGACGATCTTGGACACGGCCAACTCCGTCGCTCCATCGATGTCGTAGTTCTCGACGGTGTTGCTGTCGCGCCGCATTCCGGACAGGACGACCGAGTCCACGTGGTCGATGTCGCGCAGCGCTTCCGCGATCTCGTCGGGCCTGGAAAGATCGACCGCGATACCGCGCACGGAAGCGGCATCGGCGTCGGAGGCAAGTTCCGCGGCCACCTTCTCGGCGCGCGCACTGTCGCGGCCGGCGATCACCACGGACGCGCCACGCCGTGCGTACGCGGCAGCCAGCGCGCGGCCTATTCCGGCGGTTCCGCCGACGATCAGGACCTGGTTCACCATGACAACCCTCTCGGTGAGGAGCAGTAAGCGGGATCGCTGTTCAGGTTGCTGCCGAACCTCTATCGAGTCCAGCGAAAATTATTGACAGGTGTTATCGGAGATAGCGATCATTCATCAATGGAATTACGGCAATTACGCTATTTCGTCACCGTGGCCGAAGAACTGAGTTTCACCCGCGCCGCCGCACGTCTCTTCGCCGCGCAGTCGACCGTGTCGGCGGCCGTCCGCGCCCTGGAGGAAGAGCTACAGGTGTCGCTTTTCGAGCGGTCGACCAGGTCGGTGGCCCTGTCCGCGGCGGGAACGGTCTTCCTGCCGGAGGCCAAGGCTGTCGTCGAGGCTGCGGAGCGCGCCAGGGAGGTCGTCGGCGAAGCGTCGAAGAGCCTGCGGGGCAGTCTGCGGATCGGCACGATGACCCGCATCACGGCTCTCGACCTGCCACGCCTGGTCGGGGCGTTCCGGCAGCGTCATCCCCTGGTCGACATACAGATCCAGGTGTCGAGCAGCGGAGCCGGCGGCATCGCCGAGGACGTGCGCCGTGGCCGGCTGGACGTCGGCGTCGTTGCCCTGAACTCCACCGAAGCCCATGACCTGGACCTGCGGCAGTTCGCGACCGTCGCGTACGTGGTCATCCTGCCCGCCGACCACCCACTGGCGCGGCGGGAGCGCATCGTCCTGGAGGACCTCGCCGACGAAAACTTCGTCGAGGCGGCGAGCGGCTTCGGCACCCGCACCGCCATGGACCGGGCCTTCGGAGACCTCGGCCTCACCCGCCGCGTGTCGGTGGAGATCACCGACATCGCGACGGCTGCCTCGTACGTACGGGCCATCGGCGGCGCGGCCGTCGTACCCCGCTACGACGCCGGGGACATGACGGGCGTCGTGGTCAAGCCGCTGGCCGGACCCGCGCCCACGATCGCGCTGTCGTTCGCGGTCCGAGCAGGACGGCCCCCGAGTCCCGCCGTCTCCGCCCTGCTCGACCTCAGCTCCAACTACACACGCGACGACGGCACGTTCTGAACCGGCCGGGAACCGTGGCGTCACTGCCGGCGCATACCGTCGCGGCAGGATCAGGCAAGGACTCGGGAGAAACCTGCTGTCGCCCGAAGCGGGGGAGCGATTGCCTTGGAAGCACATATCCGACGGGGCTTTCGAGGCCCCGTTATGTGCGGGAGGCACACATGAAGACAGCCGTCATCACCGGCGCCAGCTCCGGCATCGGCCAGAGCACGGCCGTCCTGCTCGCCGAGCGCGGGGTGGGCGTCATCCTGACCTACAGCTCCAATGAACAGGGTGCCAAAGACACCGTCGCGCGGATCGAGCAGTCGGGCGGCACAGCCGTGGCACTTCCCCTGGACATCGGTGACACCGCCGGCTTCCCGGCCTTCCGCGAAGCCGTGGCGCGCGTCCTGACGGAGACCTTCCGGCGCGAGTCGTTCGACCACCTGGTCAACAACGCGGGCTTCGCCGGGACGGCGATGATCGAGGACACCGGCGAGCCGGAATTCGACCGGCTCACCGACGGCCTGTTCAAGGGGCCGTTCTTCCTCACCCAGAGCCTGCTGCCGCTGCTCGCCGACGGCGGCACCGTCGTCAACCTGACCAGCAACTCGGCGTCGCCGCACGTGACCGCGCCCGGATACTCCGTCTACGCGGCACTCAAAGGCGCCGTGGTCGTGCTGACCCGCTACATGGCCAAAGAGTTCAGCACCCGCGGGATCCGCGTGAACTCCGTCGCCCCGGGTGCGACCCGTACCCGCTTCGCCGATGACGCCTTCGGCAAGAACCCGGAGATCATCCCGGAACTCGCCCGGACCTTCGCGCTCGGCCGTGTCGGCGAGCCGGACGACATCGGCATGGTCATCGCCATGCTGACGTCCGAGGAGGGACGGTGGATCACCGGACAGAACATCGAGGTCTCGGGCGGCCAGAACCTCTGACCGCCGTACGCCCGCCGACCACGTGTCGGCGGCCGCACGCCCGCCGGCCGCCCGTCGGCTCACACGCTCTGGCCGTGCGCCGCCTCGCGGCAGTCGGAAGGTGCGAGACTGACCCCATGTCCCTGGAGGAGATGCGCCGGCTGATCGACCGGCATGCGCGTCCCGGCATGACCACGGCGATCGACGGTGTCCAGGCATGCCGGTTCGCGCACTCGGCCGCACCCACGGCAGGCATGTCGGGAACCGTGCTCGCGGTCATCGCCCAGGGCGGCAAGCGTCTCGCCCTGGGCGAGCGGCTGTACGAGTACCGGCCGGGCCAGTACTTGGTCACCTCCGTCGACCTCCCGGTCACCGGACAGGTGGTCGACACGGGCACGCCCACTCTCGGCTTCGGGATGACTCTGGAGCCCGCCGACATCGCGGCGCTGCTGCTGGACGCCGACCCCGACGACCTGCCCCCGCCGGTGCCGTCCGCCGTACCGGCCGGCATCGCTGTCACCCGAGCCCCCGCGGACTTGTCGGACGCGATCGTGCGGCTGCTGCGTCTGCTCGACAGACCGGCTGACCGTAAGATCCTCGCCCCGATGGTCAAACGCGAAATTCTCTGGCATCTGCTGCGCGGGGAGCAGGGTGCGGCGATCCGTCAACTCGGTCTGGCCGACAGCGGCTTGACCCACATAGGCCGCGCCGTGCGATGGATCCGGGACAACTACGCCACCGCGTTCCGAGTCGAGGACCTCGCGCGGATCGCCAGTATGAGCGTGTCCGCCTTCCACCGGAACTTCCAGGCGGTGACCGGCCTGAGTCCGATCCAGTTCCAGAAACGGATCCGTCTGCAAGAGGCACGCCTGCTGTTGGCCGGGCATCCGTCCGACATCACCGGTATCAGCTTCACCGTCGGATACGAGAGTCCTTCCCAGTTCAGTCGCGAGTACCGGCGGATGTTCGGCACACCACCGAGCCGGGACGCGGTCCGACTGCGCGCACTGCCCGTACAACCGGTCACCGCCCTGCCCTGACGGGCTGATGCGACGCCCCTCTTCGCGCACACCTTCGGGCTGTCGCGAGAACCGGTGACCCGGATCAGGCCTGGGCAACGTGTAGTGGCTATGTCATCAGAGAAACACGCTCCGCCTGCCGTATCGCTCCCGACCGCCACCGACCCGGATGTCGTTTCCCTGGCGGCCGAAGTCGGGGGACGGCTGTTCTGGCCCGGTGATCCCGCCTACGACGAGGCATGCCGAACGTACAACCTGCTCACTCCGCTGACGCCGGCCTTCGTGGTCAACGCGCACGCGGCGGCGGACGTCCAGGCCGTCGTACGTTTCGCGGCACGACGAGGACTGGGCGTGGCCGTCCGCGGCGGTGGCCACAGCGTCGTCCGCCCCACCGAGCACGCGGTACTGATCAACCTGGGCGAGATGAAAGGGGTCACCGTCTCGCCCGCCCTGCGCACCGCTCGGGTCGTGGGCGGGACGCTGTGGCAGGAAGTGGTGGATCAGGTGGCCAAGTACGACCTGGCGCCGCTGAACGGCTCAAGCGTCACCGTCGGCGCGATCGGCTTCTGCCTCGGCGGTGGTCACGGCCCAGTCCTCAGCAGGAAGTACGGGTACGCCAGCGACCACGTCATCAGCCTCGATGTCGTGCTGGCCAGCGGCGCTCTGAGGCGGGTCACGGCCGAGTCCGACCCGGAGCTGTTCTCCGCCCTGCGGGGGAGCAGAGGCAACCTCGGCGTGGTGACGGCCATCGAGATCCGGCTCTTCCCCGTCTCGCGCTTCTACGGCGGAGGGCTGTGGTTCCCGGGTGAGCGGATCGCTGACGTACTCCGCGTCTGGCAGTCGTGGGCGGCACAACTGCCGGACGACTTCTCCACCTCGCTGGCCGTTCAGCGCATGCCCGACCAGGAGGGCGTGCCCGAGCCGATGCGCGGCACATTCCTGGTCCACGTCCGCGCCGCTTACCTGGGTGACGAGGAGCAGGGGGAGGCGCTGCTGTTTCCTCTGCGCGTCCTCGGGCCCACGGTTCTCGACACGATCCGGGAGACGCCGTACCGGGAGGTGGGGAGCGTTCACATGGATCCGCTCTCGCCTCTTCCCTATGTCGATCGCAGCATGGGGCTGCGCGAGCTGACACCGGAGGCGATGGAGCGGTTCGTCGAACTGACGGGGCCCGACTCGGGTTCTCCGCTCACCGTCGTGGAGATCAGGGCGTTGGGCGGCGCGCTGGACAGGGCGCCGACGGCTCCGGACTCGGTGCCCAGCCGTGGCCTGCCGTACCAGCTCTTCGCCCTCGGGCTGGCGACACCGGACCGGACCGGCTCCATGCGCGAGGCCGCCGACGCCGTCGTCGAAGGGATGCGCCGGTGGAAGCAGAACAGCGGCATGGTCAACTTCCTGACCCCCGAGGAGGCGACCACCCCTGAGGGCGTCCAGGACGCTTACGGGGCGGAGCGGTACGCCCGGCTCCTGAGCATCAAGCAGGCGTACGACCCGGCGAACCTCTTCAGGGTCAACCACAACATCCAGCCCACCGACGCGCCGGACACCGTAACGATGTGAATCGATGACCTGAGCGGCCGGCCTGGGCTCCGGGCGGGTATCCCTCGGCGGGGCGGGCGACCTGACGTCGTCCGCCCCGCACCAGGTGGCGCATCCGAAGGAGACGCGATGGGCACCGGCGGTGTGGACACCGGTGCACAGCAGTGGGCCGCCGCCTCACTGCGGCGAGGCCGCGGAGGCCTCAGGGGAGGCGGAGGCCGTGCTCTCGCTGATGGCCGTATAGAGAGCACGTGCGGACGAGTTCAGTCGGGGGCCTGCCAGCCACACCGGGTCGGCAGGCCCGATCGAAGTGTTGCTGATCAGGGCCAGCTCTCCGTCGGGCCGCTGGGCGAACCAGCCGCCACCCGACGCTCCTGCGTTCATCGTGCAGCCGATGCGGTACATGGTGGGCGAGTCGGGCCCGAGGGACAGGCGCCCGGGACGGTCCTGGCACGTCCAGAGGGTCTCTCCGTCGAACGGGGCCTCAGCCGGATATCCCCACGCCTTGACCGCCGGAATGTACGTGGCGGACGGTGCGTCGAACCACAAAGGCACCGCCTGCCCGACCACTTGCTCGAGGGAGCCGCTGCCACTGGGCGGCCTGACATGCAGGACCGCGTAGTCGAAGGACGCGCCGCCGCCTCTTGCGTCGCGGCCCTGGCGCATCCACTCGGGCGAGGTCCTGGCCGCGTCCGCCCACCACACTCCGAGCGGAGCGACCTCTTCCGTGGTAGCGGCCTGCCTTTCCTCGCCGGTCAGCCCGTCGCTGTTGTACGCCGGTACGAACACGATGTTGCTGAACCAGTCACCGCCGGCCCCGCCGTGGACGCAGTGTCCGGCCGTCCAGACGAGGTCGGAGGCGCCCGGCTGCGCCGGATCGTCCACGACGGTGGCGGAGCAGACGCCCGGCCCGTCGTCCGAGTCGAAGAACAACTTGCCCACGACGGGCGCCGTCCGCAGATACGGAGACGGCTGGCCGCTCGCCTCGACAGCCTCCGGCTCCGGGTCCGTCTTCCCCGCGTCCACCGCCATGCCATCGCTGACGAGCATGTCCTCAGCGGCCGCTTCACCCATCCGTTCCGACGACCACAGGCCGGCCACGACCGGATTGGAGAACAGCGCGTCCTTGCCGCCGTCGGCACCGCACCCGCTCGACGCGAGGGCGAGCAGGACGAGAACGGCCGCGACAGCGCCGGTACGGACGCGCCGCCCGGCTCCCTTGCCCTCACTCATGTGTCACCAACTCCTGCCGCGGCACACCGGCGCGCCGGACGAGTACGAGATACGAGTCATGTGTGCGTCGTGGTGAAGCGGGAGGACGGCGCGGGCCGCCGGCGGCGACATCCACCGCACGCCGGGGCTCGCGCCTCCTCGCTGCAATCACCAACCGGACAGGCTCAGTTGAAGAAGCGCACCGACTCGACGCTCTTCAACCCGGTGCTGCCGAGCAGGTCCGCGACGTCTCCCTCGACGAACTTCGAGGTGCCCGTGCAGTCCGGTCCGTCCCAGACCTTGACGAAGCCCCCGCCGGTCTGGAGCGAGCCGTCGAACCGTACGTTCTGGCAGCCCGGACCGGAGACGCCCTGCGACGCGTCGAGGAAGTTCGTCTCCTCGAAGAGGGTCACGTTGTCGGCGGGGTCGGAGGTGGGCGACGCCTGCTGCGAGGGGTCGTCCGTCGTCCCTCCCGCAGCGGCGCCGCCCCCCTGCGCCTTTCCTCCGTCGGGCGTCACGCCGAACCAGACGTTGTCGACGCCCTGCCCCTTGGTGTCACCGGGGTTGACGTCCTTGCTGAACAGGTAGACGGGCCAGCCCCCGACGGTGACCTGGAAGCCGCCGTCCCGCTCGATGAAGCCGATCCGCGACTTGTCGATCCCGTCGATGAAGACCTTGCCGTTGCGCGCCACCAGGTACGGAGGCCAGGTGGTGGCACACGCGCCGGTGCAGTTGGAACGCGAAGGGCTGCTGGTGTCCTTGTCGAACCTGTACAGGGTGAAGCCCTTGCCGTTGACGATCACGGGGTCGAGGTCGCCCGCGGTGCCGGCGCTCAGCTGCACCCACTTGCGGATCACCGGCTTCTGAGCCGTGGCAGCGACGGACGGCGCGGCAGCGGCGGCGAAGTCACCGGCGCTCATGTCGGCCTTGTTCTTCTCAGCGGTGCCCTGCTGGAAGTTGAGCTCGCTGGTGGCTTCCGCCGCGGCGCTCGCGGCTTCGTCGTCACCGTTGCAGGCCGACAGGAGAAGTGTCCCCGCCATGACGGCGGTGGCCAGCGAGATGAAGCGCGAACGAAGCATGATGACTCCCCGAATTGGTTAAAGGGTTCGATGCCGGCGTAGGTACGCAGCCTTGAGGCGCGGCTGAACAGCCGCGCAGCGGCGCCCCCGCTCACCCCTCACACGACAAGGCCGCCTCGCAGGGTTCAATCCGTCCCTCGGCGACCGCACACGTGAGGACGCCAACTCGTCCCTGCGGCCCTCCAGTTGTCGACAGCTTGCATCCTCCTTATCGAAAACGTACTGTCGAAAACGAGTTTTCGTAAACAACCTCGAAGCGAACCTCGGAGCGCCAAGCGCCAAGCGCCAAGCGGCGCTCGCGGAACAGCGGCGGGCAGACGAAAGGCACTGATGAGCAAACAGGCAGCGACCACCAACCGGCGCAAGCGGCTGACGGAGGAGCGTGAGCGCGAGATCCTCGACGCCACGTTCGACCTGGTCGCCGAGGTCGGCTACGAGCAGGCGACCGTGGACGAGGTGGCCAGGCGCACCAAGGCGAGCACGGCCACGCTGTACCGGCAGTGGGAGAACAAGCCCAAGCTGGTCATCACGGCGATGCGGGCGCGCAAGTACCCGCCCCTGCCACCCATCGACGCGGGCAGTCTGCGCGATGACTTGGTGACGCTGGCCCGCCTGCTGCCGGAGCCGCACCCGCAGGGCGCCCCGACCCTGGGGATCTGGCAGGCGGTCGGGGCCGACCCGGCGCTGGCCCGGGCACTGCGGGAGGTCCTGTTCGCGCCCTACCTCGACGCGCTGCGCACCATCCTGGCCCGCCACGTCGAGCGCGGCACGATCCGTCCCGGCAATCCGGCCCTGGCGCACGCCGAGATGTTCCTGCTGGGCAGCGTCTTCGTCGAGAAACTCTTCAGCGGCAGGGAGGCCGACGCCGATCAGCTCATCGCGGTCATGGACGCCCTGCTGCTGCCCGCGCTGACCAGCGGCAGCTGACCCTTCATCTCTTCCGGTCATCTCTTCCGGCCGGCTTCCTCGGACCGGCCGGACCGTCATGGAAAGACAAAGGAGCTTCCCCATGAGCAACGCATCGAGCGATACCGTCCTGGTCACCGGTGGTTCCGGCTTCCTGGGCGGGCGGGTGATCGCCCAGGCCCTCGGTGAGGGCTACGAGGTCCGCACCACGGTACGGTCCCTCAGCCGTGAGGCCCAGGTCCGAGAGGACCTCGAAGCCATGGGCGTGGCGGCGGGCGGACGGCTCACGTTCGTGGAGGCCGACCTCACCGCGGACGCAGGGTGGGCCGAGGCGGCAGCGGGCTGCCGCTACGTCCTGCACACCGCCTCACCCTTCCCGGGCGCCGAGCCCGACCGCGAGGACGACCTGATCGTCCCGGCCCGGGAAGGCACGCTGCGCGTACTGCGCGCGGCCCGCGACGCCGGCGCCGAACGCGCCGTGGTCACCTCCTCGTTCGCCGCGGTCGGCTACGGCAGGCCCGCCACCGAACGGCCCTTCACCGAGGCCGACTGGACCGACCCGGACAGCGACGTTCCCGCCTACATCAAGTCCAAGGTGCTGGCCGAGCGGGCCGCCTGGGACTTCGTGGAGCGCGAGGGCAACGGTCTCCAGCTCGCCACCGTCGCCCCGGTCGGCATCTTCGGCCCGGTGGTCGGTGCCGACCACTCCTCCTCGATCAGCATGATCACCGGCCTGTTCAGCGGCCTCATGCCGGGCACACCCCGCCTGTACTTCGCCGTCGTCGATGTCCGCGACGCCGCCGAACTGCACCTGAGGGCCATGACCGCCGAGCAGGCCGCGGGCGAACGCTTCATCGCCGCCGCCGGTGACGCGGTCTCCCTGCACGCAATCGCCCTCGCCGTCCGCGACCGGCTCGGCGACGCCGCCCGAGCGGTCCCGGTCACCGAACTCCCGGACGAGGTGGTACGCAAGGCGGCGGAGGCCACACCGGCGCTGAAGAGCATGCTGCCCAACCTGGGCACGATCCGTCACGTCAGCAACGACAAGGCCCGTACCGTGCTCGGCTGGAACCCGCGCAGCAGCGCAGACGCCGTCGCGGCCACCGCCGCGAGCCTCCTGGAGCTCGGCCTCCTGCCCGCCACGGACCCCGCGTAGGCGCGAGCTCCGTGACGGGAGTCAGGCCCAAAGGCGCTTGCGGTACCAGCGTTCCGCGTACGCGGAGTGGTTGTGCGGCGCGGTCCGTTCGTATCCGCTGCGCTCGTAGAGCGACCAGGCCTCCGCCAGGTCGTCGCGGGTGTCGAGCAGCATGGTGGCGGCACCGAGCGCCCGCGCCGCGTCCTCGGCCGCAGCGAGGAGGACCGGGCCGCCACCGGTGCCGCGCGCTTCCTCGCGTACGAAGACCCGTTTGAGCTCAGCGGCCGGTTCACCCGGCTCTTCCGGTGCCGCGCCGTCGTCGTGGAGGAGACGCACCCCGGCCGTGCCCGCGGGCTCGCCCCCGTGCCGGCCGAGCAGGAGGACGCCGGAGGGCGGCGTGAGCACGGCGTGGTCGTTCGACGCGACGACCTCGCGCTCCAGCTCGTCGGCCGGGGTGTCCCGCCCCTCGTGCACCTGGAACCAGCGGTCGCTCACCTCCGTGTAGTACGCGCGCCACAGGGCGAGTGCCGCGGGGGAGTCGGAAGGTTCAGGGGAGACGGTCCAGGTACTGGTCATGGCGGCCATTCTGGGACGACGGCAGGTGTACGCCGCAAGCGATTTCCGATCCCAGTCGTGAACTCGGTTGATATGAGCGGTCGTTGGTGGATCCGTCCTCAGGGCATCCACAGCTGCCCCTCAATGGTTTCCTCGGTTCGGCCCCTACCTTCGCTCGACATGACTGAGAACACGGAACATCACGAGCAGAGCGCGACCCCCGACGAGCAGCCGCCGGCCCGGCACCGCCGGGACAAGGGCGTCCAACGGCGGCGGGTACTCATCGGCGGCTCCACCGCGGCCGTGGTCGGCGGTCTCACCATCGCCGGATTGGCCTCCGCAGCGCCCGAGACGAGCAGCGCCGAGAGCGCGTCGGGAACGGCCGACGCCTCCGGCACGACCACGACCAGCGCCGTCTGCACCCTGAACGCCGAGGTCACCGAGGGCCCGTACTCCCTCGAAGGCGCGCTGGTCCGGGAGGACGTCAGGGAGGACAAGGAGGGCGTGGAGGTGCGGTACACCTTCACCGTGGTCGACCAGAGCGCCGACTGCGCGCCGCTGGCCGACGCCCTCGTGGAGATCTGGCACTGCGACGCCCTCGGCGAGTACTCCGGATTCGTCGGCCGTAACGGACACGAGGAGGAGGACAACGGCACGTTCCTGCGCGGCGGGCAGCTGACCGACGCCGACGGGCAGGTGAGCATCACGTCCATCTGGCCGGGGCACTACGTCTCCCGCGCCGTGCACGTCCACATGCGGGTGCACACGGACGTCACGCTCACCGACGACTCGTACACCGGCGGCGAGATCGTCCACACCGGGCAGCTCTTCTTCGACCCGGACATCAACGAGGAGATACAGGCGACCGCGCCGTACTCCGACAACACCACCCGGGAGACGGCCCTCGACGACGACACCATCTACGACGGCGGCGGCGCCTCCTCCGGGCTGCTGACCCTCACCGCGCTCGGCTCGGCCGTGTCCGACGGCTACACCGCGACGCTCACCGTGGGCGTCACCACGGACTGACCCGCCGCCGACCACCGAGGGCTCTGCGGGACCGTACGCCGGACGACGGCGACCCGGACGTACGGTCCCGCCGGAGCCGGACCTCCCGCGGGCCCGGTCGCGGAGCTGACCAGGCGGTTCGGGACCGAGGGCTTCGCATGGATGCAACATGTGTGCGGTTAGATGGGGTGGAGACAGAAGAGCAGTCGGCGCTACGGAGACAGGCACCACCCGCATGAACATCACCCGAGGCTTTACCGGGCGCACACGTGTGTCCGACCCCGGGCTGCCGCCCGGCCAGTACGACGCCGGGGACGACTGGCCCGTGCTGTCCGCCGAGGTCACGCCCGAGCTGACCTACGCCGACTGGAGCTTGCGCGTCGGCGGCCTGGCCGAGGAGGAGCGCACCTGGACCTGGGAGCAGGCGCACGCGCTCCCGGCCTCGGTCTACGAGGGCGACATCCACTGCGTGACGAGCTGGTCGAAGTTCGGCGTGCGGTTCAAGGGCGTGTCCGTGGACACCTTCCTGGACACGGTGCGCCCCCTGCCGTCCGCCACACACGTCGTCGCCTACTCGTACACCGGCTACACCACGAACCTTCCGCTCGCGGACCTGACCGGCGGGCGTGCCTGGATCGCCTGGGAGTACGACGGGCAGCCGCTCCCGCCCGAGCACGGGGGCCCCGCACGGCTGCTGGTGCCGCACCTGTACTTCTGGAAGAGCGCCAAGTGGATCTCGGGCCTGGAACTCCTCGACCACGACGAGCCGGGCTTCTGGGAGCGCAACGGCTACCACGCGCGCGGCAACCCCTGGGAGGAACAGAGGTACTCCGGTGACTGAGACGATCGTGAGCGAGACGGCCGTGAGCGGGACGACCACGACCCAGGCGCCCGTCGCCGGGACCGCCGTGACCGAGGCGGCGGCCGCGAGCGAGACGGGCTTCGTGCCCGCCACACGCTTCGCCGTCCCAGGGCGGATCGCCGTGAGCAACCGGGCCGCGGCGGTGTGGCAGACCGCCACGCTCACCGAGATCCGCCGCGAGACCCCGCACGCCGCCACCTTCCGGTTCGCCGTGCCCGCCTGGGCGGGACATCTGCCGGGCCAGCACCTGATGCTGCGGCTGACCGCCGGGGACGGCTACGTCGCCCAGCGCCACTACTCGATCGCGTCCGCGCCCGACGACGCCGGGCACATCGAGCTGACCCTGGACCATGTCGAGGGCGGCGAGGTGTCGGGCTGGTTCCACACGGTGGCCAGGCCCGGTGACCGGGTGGAGGTGCGCGGCCCGCTGAGCGGGTTCTTCGCCTGGCCCGGCGACCGGCCCGCGCTGCTGCTCGGCGCCGGCTCCGGGGTCGTACCGCTGATGTCGATGGTGCGGCACCACCGGGCCCGGGGACTGACGGTTCCGCTGCGGCTCCTGGTCTCCGCGCGCAGTCCCGAGGAGCTGATCTACGCGCCGGAGTACGGTGCGGAGACGACGCCGGTGTTCACCCGGAGCGCGCCCGAGGGCGTGCCGGTGGGCCGGATGACGGCCGCGCACCTGGCGCCGCTCGTGGCCGAGCGGCCGGAGGGCGGCTGGGAGGCGTACGTGTGCGGCTCCAACGCCTTCGCCGAGCATGCTTCACGGCTGCTGGTGGCGGCCGGCCAGCCGGTGGACCGCATCCGCATCGAACGCTTCGGCTGACGGACGGTACGGCTGGGCACTCCGCGGACGGGCGCATGCCCGCGGAGTGCCCAGCCGGCGTCCCGCGCACTACGCCGTCCGCGCCCCCACGTCCTCCCGCGCCGCCGCCTCGTCCACCGTGGTCAGCACCCGTTCGCGCATCAGGACACGTCCGTCGACCACCGTGTCCCGTACGTCCGAGGGGTGCGCGGCGTAGGCGAGCGTCGACCAGGGGTCGTGCCGTGGCTGGAGGTGCGGTGCGCTCAGGTCGAGCACGATCAGGTCGGCCCGCTTGCCGGCCTCCAGCGAGCCCAGGTGCTCGCCGAGCCCGAGGGCCCGTGCGCCCTCGGCGGTCGCCATGCGGACGGCCTGTTCGGCGCCCACCGCCGTCGGGTCGCCGCCCGCCTTGTGCACCAGGGCCGCCTGCCGCACCGCGCCCAGCACGTCCAGTGTGTTGGAGCTGACGGCTCCGTCCGTGCCGAGGCCCACGGTCACGCCCGCGCTCAGCAGCCGCGGCACCGGTGCGATGCCGCAGCCCAGTTTCAGGTTCGACACCGGACAGTGCGCCACCGCCGTGCCGGTACGGGCCAGCGCCGCGATCTCCGCTCCGGTGAGGTCCACGGCGTGGGCGAGCAGCACATCGGGGCCGAGCAGTCCGAGCGAGTCGAGCAGTTCGACGGGCCGCTTGCCGTACCGGACCTCGACGGTGGCGACCTCGCCCGCGTTCTCGGCCGCGTGGATGTGCACAAGGGCCCCGAACTCTCCGCCCAGCGCGAAGATCCCGGTGAGCTGTTCCGTGGCGAGGGTGTAGGCGGAGTGCGCGAAGAGCACCGGACGCCGGCCCGGTGTGGCCGGGCCTCGTGCCTCCAGGTCGCGCCGCGCCCAGGCGAGCCGGTCCTCGTACGCGATGCCGTCGGCCGGGTCGGGCACGTCCATGAAGGTCGGACCGGTGTGCAGGCGCCAGCCCGTCTCACGGGCCACCGTCTCGGCCGCCTCGTGGAACCAGTACATGTCGAGCGCCGAGGTCACCCCGGAGCGGACGCTCTCGGCGACGGCCAGCCGGACCGCCGCCGCCACGTTCCCGGGCGTCAGCAGCTCGGACTCCCACTTCAGCACCCGCTCCAGGAAGCCCTGGAGGGTGACGTCGTCGGCCCGGCCGCGCAGCAGTGTCATCGCGAGGTGGGTGTGCGTGTTGATCAGACCCGGCAGTACGAGGCAGCCGGTCGCGTCGATCTCCTCGTCGGCGGTGTAGCGCGCGGCGAGGTCAGGGGCCGGGCCGACGGCGACGATCTCGCCCCGGCGGACGGCGACCGCCCCGTCGCGGACGACGGTGCCGGCGTCGTCCACCGTCAGCACGTCACCGCCGTGCACCAGCAGGTCGACGTTGTCGATGCTCACGCCCGTTCTCCTTCGGCGAGCAGGCGCAGCGCCTCCAGCGAGACGAGGGCGCCCCGCTCGACACCGGCCGCGACGACGTCCCGGTGCGGGTTGTAGCCGCCGGTGGTGTCCTCGTCGACCAGTTCGTCGGCGTTGGCTCCGTCGATCACCAGCACACCGCCCGCGACCAGGCCGCGCAGCGACGCGGTCACCAGCAGCGCCGACAGCTCCATCTCGATCGCGGCGAGCCCGGCGCCGTCGTAGGAGAAGAGCGGGAGCAGGCCCGGCTGGAACGCGGCCCGCGTCCAGACCAGCCCCCGGTGATGCCGGGCACCGGCCTCGCGGGCCGCGCGCTGGAGTGCGAGCACGGCCTCGGGCGAGGAGACGGCGGGGTATTCGGGCGGCAGGAGCTGGTGCGTCACGCCGTCGTCGCGCACGGCCGCCTCCGCGATGACGAGGTCGCCGTCCGAGATCTCCGGCCGCATCGCGCCCGCCGTGCCGAACCGCAGGACGGTGCGCACGCCGGCCTCGGCCAGTTCCTGGAACAGCAGGACCGCTCCCGGAGCGCCGACCCCGTGCGAGGCCACCGTCACCGCAAGGCCCTTCCAACTGCCCCGGAAGACCCGGTACTCGCGGTGGTAGGACATCTCCTCGGCGCCGTCGAGCAGCGCAGCGACCGTCGCCACGCGCTCCGGGTCGCCGACGACCAGCGCGTGCGGCGGGAGCCCGGCGCGGGGAATGCGGGTGACGGGCAGCAGGTCCTGCGTTATGAGACGGCTCCAGAGGGACGGGTGCGGCGACGGCGGCGGGCCGTCGTGAGGAAGAGGGCGCCGAGCGTGACGACGTACGGCGCGGCGTCGGTCGCCTGCTGCGGCAGGCCGAGGCCCTGGAGGCGGAAGCCGGCCGCCTCGGCGAGGCCGAAGAGCAGGGCAGCGAGCAGCACGCCGACGGGCAGGGCCCGGCCGAGCATGACGGCGACGACGGCGATCCAGCCGCGGCCCGCCGTCATGTTCTCGGAGAAGAGGGTGACGTTGCCGAGCGCGAGCTGCGCCCCGGCGAGACCGCACAGCACCCCGGACAGGAGGATCGCCGCGTACTTGTACCTCGCCGGGCTCACGCCGAGCGTCGCCGCCGCGTCCGGAGCCTCGCCGACCCCGCGCACCCTGAGGCCCCACACATGGCGCGAGAGCATCAGCGCGGCGACGGCGACCGCGATCCAGGACAGGTAGGCGAGCGGGCTGAGGCCGCCGATCAGGGGCAGCCCGGCGAGGGCGGGGTCGTCGAAGGTGCCCTGCACGCCGAAGACCGTGCGCAGCAGGAAGCTGGTCAGGCCCACGGCCAGCAGGTTCATGGCGACGCCGAGGACCACCGCGTCGCCGCGCAGCGTGACCGTCCCGACGGCCAGGATCAGCGAGTACGCGGCCGCCGCGAGGGCCGCGGCGAGGACCGCATGCGGAGCATGCACATCGCTGTCGCGCCTGCTGTCGTCATCACGTGCCTCACTGTCCCGGATCGGGTGCCGGTTCCGTGATGATACGCCCGCGGTGCCGCTGACCGGTGACGATGATGTCGTCGTCTCAGATACCGAGAGGACTGCCCACGGCGACGGGCCGCCGTCGACTCGTCACCGGCACATGAACGGTGCGGCACATCACTACAGGGCAGACACAGGCTGCCCGTGCCTGCCCTGTGGCACGTGCAGCCCGTTACGGGCCGCTGCGGAACCTACGCTCGCGTGAAGCCGTTGCTCCGCTCCACTTTCGCAACATGCAGCGTGTAGCTCTCGTACCACTCCGCCCGGCCGCGCTTCTGCGCCGCGCGGTGCTCGGCGTTGCTCCGCCACTCGGTGAGGGCGTCGGCGTCGCGGAAGTACCCGACGGTGATGCCCAACCCGCCAGGCGTCTGCGCGTGGTCCATCCCCAGGTACCCGGGGACGTCCTTCACCAGCTCTTCCATACGTGCGGTGGTCTCGCTGTAGCCGCTCTGCTCCCGAGTGCGCACCGTGGTGAAGACAGCCACGTAGTAGGGCGGTTCAAAGGCATCCACAGGCGCGACAGGCGCTTCCGAGTGATCGCTCATGGCGCCACCGTAAGGGGGAGGGGCCGGACGGTGCAGCGGCTTTCCTGAACGGGATGCACAAGGGAGGCCGTATGATGGGCGGCCGGACCGGAGCACGTCAGGTGCAGCGATTCATCATCGCACCGGTTCACCTGGGAGAGATCGGGGTTCGAGCCCCCGGCCCGTCCACGCGGACGTGCTCGTTCAATCGGCAGGACACTCCCTTCCTCTTCTCCGCTCAGCACCGGATCGCCAGGTCAGGCCCGATCCCACCCGTCTGAGGCCGGGCTTGTCAGCCGGGTCACATTAAGTTTCGCGCGCGTGCCGCCGCGCAGTGCGGCGACGACAGACTGCTGCCGATCGGCGAGGTGCCTGATGACCTCGAACGCCGTCATCCCAGGCTGTTCCGGCGTGGGCGTGGCCGCGTGCTGGTACCAGTTGCCCAGGAATTCCAATGCCAGGTCGACCAGGGAACGCCCGGTGTGCACGTCCAGCAGATCGGTGGCGGAGTCGAACCGGCCGTCGTGCAGCGCGGTGTTGCGCAGCGCGTACAGCCAGTCGAGGCACGCTTCGAAGCGCCCGGCGGTCTCCTCGATCCACCGGGCGAGCAGGCGGGGGTCGGCCATCCGCGTGCGCCAGGTTCCCAGCCGGTCCGCTGTCTCTCCGCCGAGCCGGTCGGTGAGGGCGGTGAAGCCGTCCGCGGCGTCGCGCAGAACGGGGTCCGCTTGGGCGGGCGGCGCGAACACGTCGAGCCAGCGGTCCACATCACGTAGGAATCCGTCCTCCCCGACGCCGGTCCAGGCGTCCACTGCCACGCGGAACCCCCGCGTCTCCAGAGCCCGTTCCAGCTCGGCATGACGGTCGAGGGCGGTGGCGCGGGCGGTCGCCGCCTTCTCCGCCAGGGCCGCTGCGTGCGCGCTCCCCGCGGCCCTGGCCGCGGCGGCGTTCAACCGGTCGGTCTCCTCCTGGGCCCCGCGTTGGGCGGCGCGCGCGACCGCGACTTCGGCCGCCACCGCCCTGCGCGTCCGCTGGTGCAGGTCGACGGCCTGCTGGCGGAGGGCCTGAAGCGCCAGCGCCCGGGCCAGCGCGCGAATCCTCTGGTCCCTGGCCTTGACGTCCAGCGCCTCCAACGCGGCCCAGCACAGTCCGGCGGCAGTCGTGGGGGCCTCAGTGATCCGGGCGATGTGCGCGGTACGCAGACTCTCCCGCAGAGCGAGCGGCCACCCGGTGGTCAGGGGGCGAACCGGACCCGACCCCAGGGCGGGCACCACGAGCCGCAGTACCCGGCGCGAACCAGGAGCGTGTGCGAGGGTCTCGGAACGGAGCCGGATCTCCGCGAGGCGCTGGCCCGCCACGTAGCGGTCGAGGGACTCCGAGGCGATGCGCCGGCCCAGCGACGCGGCGCCGCCCAGGTCGCGAGCGCGCACGGTGAAGGTCAGCAGAAGGTGACCATCCGCCTGATCTCTCGACCAGCCCCGGCGCACGGAGGACGCGGCCGCGGCAAGGTCGGCGAGCGCTTGCAGGTCGGCCGTGGCGTGGCCCCAGCCGATGATGGGTTCTCCCGGTGAGATGGCCACCGCTGCCGCTGCCGGATCCATCAGCCCGTCCACCGAGTCCAGCCGGGAGGTGCCCTCGACGACCACGGCCACCCGGAAGTCCTGTTCCGGCGGCAGCAGCACACGCAGCAGTCGGCCGGCGTCGAGGGGGCGTCGACTGCTCAGCTCGGAGCGAATGTCGTCGCTCAGTCGGGCATGCCACCGGCCCTCCATCACGCACAGGGCAGCCACCTCCAGCGCGAGCCGTTCCCTGGCGTCCTGTGTCGACGCCCCGCTCCAGGCAGCCACGAAACCGCGCTCGACGACGGCATGCACGTCGGCCACATGCACAGCCAGAAGTGCGGCCGACTTCTCGCAGTCCTCCGGATCACGTATCCCGGCTTCGGCGCCTGTTTCGATGGCTCTCAGCTCGCCCACGGCACCATCGAGCGCGCCCGTCGGCACGTATTGCTTCAACGCATCGAGTGCCGCCAGCGCGGTGGTGACCAGATCGAGCGTCGGCCTCTCGAACGGCTGCGGCTTCATCCGCCCCTTCCGCGCACGCGACTCCAGAGCGGAGTGCGCACGTGCGATCGCGGCTGTCGCCGTCTGGGCACCGCTCACGTGCCGGGTGAGGACCGACTCCGGGTCACACGCTGTCAGTACGCCCTCCAGCAGACTCCTTTGAGGGTCGTCGAGCCCGGCCATCCTGCACAGTCGGATCCAATCAGCTTCGGCGCGCACCAGTGACATGCCCCGACCCTAACCGCACGGCTGTCTCACCAGAGGGCTCGAACTGTGCTGCTCGGCGGAGGCGTTCGGCGAGGGCCGCGGCGGCCGGGGCGGCGCGGTCCTTGACGCCCCAGGCCAGCAGGTGGTGGCGGCGGGCCCAGGTGTCCTGGAGTTCGCACACGTCGAGCGGCTGGTGGGGAGGGACGGCGTGCCGGGGTACGACGGCGAGCCCAGCACCGGCGGCGGCCAGGGTGATGAGGACGCCGAGGTCGGCGACGGTGGTGCGGTAGCGCACCACCGGAGCGTGCGGCTCGAGATGCTTCTCGATCCAGCGGCGCAGCGAGGAATCGGCGTCGAGGCCGACGAGGGGGTGTTCGGCGACCTCGCTGTAGGCCGGCGCCGTCCGTCCGGCGAGGATCCTGCTCTCCCCCGAACCCGAACCCGAAGGTCCGGCAGCCGCCGGTGAGGTGAGCACGGACCGAGGACGAGGGGTGGGTGGACACCCCGCCTGACGCGGCGAGCGGGAGGAGCTGCGCGCCCACATGGCCGGGGAACTGCTGGAAGCGGCCCTCGATCTCGACGACTGGGTACTGCGCCATACGCCGGTGACGGCGAACGCCCTGTCGCGGATCGCCCTCGTGCCCGGGGCCATGGCCAGTGCCTGGGTGTACCGGGACGAGCTGACCACAGGAATTGCACCCCGAAGGGGGGAACGGGTGCAGATCGGTGAGCTGGCCAAGGCGACCGGGGCGACGCGTCGCCGCCCAGACCGCGGTCCGGGACCGCCTCCAGGCCGCACTGCACCAGGCAACCAGCGACCGGATCCGCCCAGTGGCGTGACCGCTCGCCGCACCCCCGACCAGCGCGAATGTACAGGCGCCGCAGAATCATCGAACGCCGCTGCGGGAGCAAGGTGAGATCCTGCACGTATGAACCATCTGGGCGACGCGCACCTTCGCACCTGGGCGCTGCGCCTGATGGCCCTCCTCGCAGCCGACACCCGCGACCAGCTCGCGTGGCTCGGTGAGCGTGAGCTGGAGACGGCGGACGTCGTCGAAGAGGCGGAACTCCTCTGCCGCGTTTCCGAAGGGCTTGTGGAGCGTGGAGTCTTCGAGCCCGGTGATCTGCGCCAACTTCGGCTTATCGGCCGTCGTTTCGGCGAGATCGATGCCGCTTGCCGCGTCGGTCTCTGGGCTGACGCCCTCACATCGGATCCTGCGTGGGACGACATCCGTCCTCTCGCCCGCGAGTTTCTCGCCAGGACGCTGGGTGACTGGCGTCAGCCATTGCCACGTCCCGTACGCCGGTACACGGACGACCGTTGAGCGCATCCAGGCCGGGCGGAAGTTGATCCCGCTCGCCCAGGAACCGCTTACGCGACGTCCTGCCGCTCCCGAACGGCCTGGAACGTCCCCGCCGCGGTGAACGCGTCGGTGATCGGTGCGATGAGCGAGGCGAAGCGGCGTGCGCCCGCGTTGCCGATCGGTGCCCAGAGCGCGGCGCAGTGCTCGTCCGTCTCCGTCTCGATGCGTTCGCGTGCCGCGCTGCCGGCGTCGGTGATCACGCCGTCGGAGTCGAGCCAGCCGCGGGCGACGAGGCGTGCCGTCGCCGCGGTCCACTCCTCGTCGTCCCACTGACGTGTCGCCCGCGCCAGGGACGTCGGGAGACGGCCCGTCGCGGTGTGCAGAACGAGGCAGTCGCACGGCCCGAGGCCGTTGCCGGCGAGCACGACGGCATGGGCGTCGCCGCGCCATTCGCGTGCCACCGTGATCTGCTGCCACAGCGCGACGAGGGGATCGGACGGGAGCGTGACCGAGGCGTTCGCGGCGGCCAGCACCTTGCCGGCGTAGTCGGCACCGGCGACTACCGGGTCGATCAGCGAGCGCGCCTCGGCGAGTCGGCCGTCCGTGAGGTGCACGCCGACGCGCCGCATCGCCCGCCCTGCGGCCGTGAACCGGGCGGCCTGCCACCGCTCGGGCGGCGCCGCGTTCCACACGCCCGCCATCGCCCGTACCGCCCGCGGGCTGAAGTTGTAGAAGGCCGCGAGCGTGACCTGCCACGGGACCGCGCCCATCGCGGCCGACCGGGAGGCCAGATACGTCGGTCCGCGGTCGGTGACGCCGAGTTCGGCCGCTTCCTGGGCGCTTTCGGGGACGAGGTAGATGAACAGGTGGGCGGCGCTGATGGCGTGGCTGACGTCGCGGACGGCGTCGAGGTCCATCGGGTCGTCGTCGCCGGGGCGAGTGGGGTGGGCCAGCTCTTCGTCGAGCTCATCGAGGTGCATCGCGGTTGTTCCTCCAGGAAGTGGGGCGTTGTCAGGCGGCGGTCTCGGCGGTCTCGGCGGTGACGGTCAGCACCGCACGGCCGAGGGTGTGCTGGGACATGGTGAAGCCGAGGACGGCCGGGGTCGCGTCGGCCGGGACGCCGATGGTGGCGACGTCGAGGGCGTGCACGACGACGAAGTAGCGGTGCGGGCCGTGCCCGGCCGGCGGGGCGGCGCCGATGTAGCGGGCCGCGCGGGCGTCGTTGGGCAATTGGCAGGCACCTTCGGGCAGGCCCGACCCGGTGTCGTCGCCGGCGCCCTCGGGCAGTTCGGTGACGGTGGCGGGGATGTCGGCGACCGCCCAGTGCCAGAACCCGGACCCGGTGGGGGCGTCGGGGTCGTAGACGGTGACGGCGTAGCTCTCGGTGCCGTCCGGGGCGCCGCTCCATGACAGTTGCGGGGAGACGTCCTTCCCGCCTGGCAGGCCGGAGGAGCGCTGGGCGGGCGGCCAGGCCGCTCCGTCGGTGACGGTCGTGCTGGTGACGGTGAAGGACACTGCCTCGGGGAGGCGGGCGAAGGGGTCATTGGCGTGCAAGGTGATGCTCCTCATCGGTTCATGTGTGCCGTGGGTTGGTGTTACTCGGTTCGTGCGTGCCGTGGGTGGCGCGACTCGGGCCATGTGTGCTGGAGGTGGCGCGGCCGGTCATCGGGCCGCAGGGGTCAGGGAACGGTGCCGACGGCAGCGGCTACCGTCTCGCCGGCAAATCGACAGTAACACGAATAATCGATTATCCAGCAGATCGTCTATGCTGACGTCATGGCTGGCACACCTCGCAACCCCGCGTCCTCCGGGAAACAGATGCTTTCCGAGCAGGTCTACGCCCATCTACAGGGCGCGATCATGCGCGGGGAGCACGCCCCCGGTGACGCCCTCAAACCGCAGGACCTGGCCAAGGAGCAGGGCGTGAGCCTCGCCGTCGTGCGCGAGGCGCTCGTGCGGCTGGTCGGGGAGGGGCTCGCCGACCGGCTGCCCAACCGTGGGTTCGCGGTCCCACTTCTCACCGACGAACGCTGGCAGGAGATTGCCGAGGCCCGCCGGACCATCGAACCGGCCGTACTGCGCATGTCCGTCGAGCGCGGCGACGTCGACTGGGAGGCCCGCGTGCGGGCCGCTCACCACCGTCTGGTCCGCACCCCGCCGTACGCTGCGGAGGAGGGTGAGCACTACACCAGGGCCTGGGCCGAGGCTCACCGGGTCTTCCACCGCACGCTGCTGGAGGGGTGCGGCAACCGCGCGCTGCTGGAGACCTTCGACCGGCTGTGGATCGCGAGTGAGCTGGCCCGCCGCTGGTCGGCACACCGCACCCCCGACCGGGACGGTGCCGAGGAGCACCGCAGGCTGGAAGAGGCGGCGCTGGCCCGCGACGCCGACACCGCGGCCGCGGTCCTGGTTCAGCACCTCACCATGACCGCGGCCGCGCTGACAGGCGACGCAAGTCAGGCCACGTAGCCTGCACCACTACGTCAGGCCACCTAGCCTGCACCACTACGTCAGGCCACCTAGGTGCACCAATGCGTCAGTTCACCCAGGTGCACCTATGTGAACTGCTAGCGCGCGGGTTCCGTCGCCGGCGCGCTCATCGCTGCCGTCAGGAACGTGATCGCCCAGCGCCTGGCCTCCTCGCCGGCCGCTGCCGGGCAGCCGGGGGTGGGCTGGTTGTGGACCTCGACGCGATCCACGGCCGTCACGGCGAGGATTCCCCGCAACCGGAACTCCAGCTCTTGTGGGGCCAGGCCGGGCAGTGCGCGGGCGAAGGCCGCCAGATAGCGCTCACGGACGGCGGCTTCGTCCGGGCCGGTCCAGCTGCGGGCCTCCTCGGCCGGATCGCTGAGGATGGTCACGATCAGCCGGGATGTGCGGGCTCCGCTGTCATCGCCGGTGGGCATCTCGTCGAACAGGGGGCCCGCGAAGGCTTCCACGAGGTCGGCGACGCTCGGATCCGCGGTCCTTGCCAGAAGTTCGTCGAGCCGGGCGCGCTGGGCGGTGGTGATGGGCTCGATCACGCGGCGGGCGACCGCGGCCATGAGTTCCGCCTTCGACCCGAAGTGGTAGGCCACGGCGGCCAGGTTCGCTCCGGCGAGGTTGGTGATCGCGCGAACCGAGGTCCCGCGGTAGCCGTGCTCGGCGAAGAGGCGTTCGGCGGCGTCGAGGATCTTGGTCCGGGTATCGGGAAGCACCATGTGCCGTACTATACAAACGACCGATTGAAACGAACGTTTGACTCACTTGACTGACACGGATGTGGTCGCATGAAACTGCTCGTCTACGGCGCCGGGGTGTGCGGCAGCCTGCTCGCCGCTCACCTGCACGAGGCCGGGCTCGACGTCTCGCTCCTCGCCAGAGGCCGGCGCCTGGCCGCCCTGCGCCGGCACGGCGTGCAACTCGCCGAGGAGGACAGCCCTGCCGTCCGACAGGTCTTCGTCCCGGTGGTCGAGCACCCGGCGGGTGATTACGACCTGACCGCCGTCACCGTCCGCACCCATCAGGTGGACGCGGTGCTGGAGTCACTGGCCGGCCTCGACGGCGACGTGCTGTTCCTTCACAACTGGGCGGCCGGCGCGCAGCCGCTGGAAGCGGCGATCGGCCACGGGCGCGTGCTGCTCGGCTTTCCCCCGGCTCTGGCCGGCGGCACCATGGACGGCGACGTGGTCCGCTACCGCGCGAGCAGTTACATGACCAGCCGAGTCCCGATGCCGATCGGCGAACCCGACGGGCGCGCCACCCAGCGGTTGGAACGGATCGTCCGCGCCTTCCGTACTGCCGGAATCAAGGCCAAGGCCGAGCCACGGATGGACGCCTGGCTCAGGACTCACGCCGCGTTCGAGGTACCGCTCGGGCAGGCAGTGCACACGGCGGGCAGCCCGGCGGCACTGGCCGAGGATGCGGACGCCGTCCGCGGCATGCTCCATTTCATGCGGCAGAATCTGGCCGCCATGCCGACGCCGCCGGTCCCGCGCGCGTTCGGCGCACTGCGGACTCTGCCGGAAGGGCTGCTCGTGGCCCTGCTGCGGGGCTTCCTGCGCGGCCGGACCGCCGCACGCAGCGCCCTCAGCGACACCTCCTCTTCGGCGGCGGCCGAACTGGAGCGGCTGAACGAACAGTTGCGCACCCGACACTGAGCCCGTGGACGGAGGCACACTGGCCGGATGAGCGCTGAGAACACCGAGCCGTTCCGTGCCGTCCCCGCCGAGGTGCGGCCGTATCTGACAGAGCTTGTGCGCCGTACCCGCGCGGTGTGCGGCCCCGGGCTGACCGGCGTGATCGCGGTCGGTTCCCTCGCGCTCGGCGACTACCGGCACGGGCGCAGCGACGTCGACGTCACGGTCGTCGTAGCGGGTCCGCCTCCGGCCGCGGCCCTGCGGGAACTGGCCGACGCCCTCGACCACCGGCGGCTGCCGTGCCCCGCCGCGGGACTGGAACTGGTCGTATACGCGGCGGACTTCGCTCGGATCCCGTCAGGGGAGGCCGGCTATCTGCTGGACCTCAACACCGGCGCGTCGCTGCCGTACCGGGCCGCCTTCGACACGGTCGGGGCACCGTCGTTCTGGTACGTCATCGACCGCTCCGTGGCCCATCAGGACGGGATCGCGCTGTACGGCCCACCCGCACCGGAGGTGATCGCGGCACCCCGGCCGACGGAACTGTACGCCGCGATCCGGGCCTCGGTGCGCGAGCACGGCGACGGCGAGGGGCACCTCGCCGACAACCGGGTCCTCAACGGCTGCCGCTCCGTGGTCCACTGCCGCACCGGGCGCTGGTTCGCCAAGCGCGACGCGGCCGCGCGGGTCGCCGCCGCGGAGGAGGACTTCCGTCCGCTGATCGAGGCCGCTGTCCGCAGCTTCGAACGCCCCCGTGCCGCCGCGCTGCCACTGCCCGGGCCGCAGGTCCGGGCGTTCCTCACCTGGGTACGCGCCCGCGTCGAGGAAAGCGCCGCGGCGGCCGGTGCCTGAATGCCGTCCGCCGAGGAGCTGGCCGACGGCTCGTACTCGTTCACAGAAAAGCCGTAGCCGTACCTGTCCGCCGTACGGTGACGCCGGTAACGTGCCAGTGGCGCTCGACTCTGTCCTGACCATGACACTGTCCACCCTGATTCCGCACGTGGTGGGCCGCGCTCGACTTCTCGGCGGCCGCACCGCCGGGGCCGGCGCACCGGCCGCGATCAAGCCTCCGCACACGCCGCTATGAAGCCTCCGCACCGCACAAGGAGTCCGCATGGCAACACCGATCAGCCGTCGCACCGTTCTCGCCGCCGGCTCGGGCGCCGCCGCCGGCCTGTCCCTGCCCGGCGTCGCCCGTGCGCATACCGACGACCGTGCGACCACCAGCGTCGGATTCACCTTGAACGCCCAGGTGCTCGACGGTGGTGAACAGGTCACCTCGATCAGGCTCAAGACCGCCCGGCTCGGCCCGATCGACCCGGCCAGCCTGACCACCGGCACCTTCGGCGTGCACGCCAAGGCCACCAGCCCGATCCCCATCGCCGCCGACGACGTCATCCTCGGCGAGTACGACCTCGACCGCACCGTGACCGCCGTCCGGCTCGACCACCGCGGCGACATCGTCCTCGAACTGAGCTACGCCGAGGGCCAGACCGGAGGCAGCACGCTCGGCTACGTCCTGGGCGCGGGCCGCAACGTGATGCTCGACCTCGCCTACACCATCACTCAGCGCGCCCCGATCACCTTGCGCAATCACCGGCCGGTCGTCATCGAGAACTTCGTGCAGGGCCCTCGCCTGTCGGACCCTGAGGTGGACGCGTTCAGCTCCCACATCTCCGGCTCGGGAATGAAGTACCGGCTGTATTCACCCACCGGCTCCCACTCCTCACGACGGGGCGGTCATCCACTGATCGTCTGGCTCCACGGCGGCGGCGAAGGCGCTTCCCTGCCCGACGGCTACTACGACAACGAGACCACGCTGCGGGCCAACCGCGGCGCACTGGGCTTCGCCACCCCCGAGGCGCAGCGCATCTTCGACGGCGCCTACGTCCTCGCCCCGCAGAGCACCTCCGCCTGGATGCTGGACGGCCCCCGCTTCGCTCCGCTCATCCACGAGATCATCGGCGACGTCACGCGCGGGAACCGCGTCGACCGCGACCGGATCTACGTCGCCGGTTGCAGCAACGGCGGCTACATGAGCATGAAGATGACCACCGTGTACCCCACACTGTTCGCCGCCTCCGTGCCGATCTGCGGCGTCGTCACGTCCTTCCCGCCCGGGGGCGCGCCGCTGATCCCCGACAGCGAGCTGGCGCGGATCACCACCCCCAGCTGGCTCGTCGCCTCCCGTGACGACACCACCGTGGAACCGCAGGCGAACACCGTCCATGCCCACGAACTGATCCCCGGCTCGCTGATGACGCTCTACGACCACGTCGTGTGGAACGGCCACCAGTTCGCCGGCCACTGGTCGTGGATCTACGTCGCCCGCAACGACCCCAGCGACAACGGCACCCACGTCTGGCAGTGGATGGCCGCCCAGGACCGGCGCTGATGACCGTGCGCTCGGGCAGCCGCCCCGCAGGGTGCCGTTGCGCCATGACTCACGCCTGCCGGGACTCGGTGGTGAACCAGACCGTGGTGTCCGGGGGGACGCGGTCCGTCACCGGTGCGGAGGACGCCAGGAGGCGGGTGCCGGCCGGGAGCGCCACCGGCTCGGTGCCGAAGTTGGCCATCACCTCGACAGGACCGTTGGCGAAGCGCAGCACCTGGTCGGGGGAGGCCGTCCAGCGGAGGTCACCCGCACCCAGCCGGTGGCGGCGGCGCAGTTCGAGCAGGCCGCGGTAGAGCCGCAGTGTGGAGCCTGGCCGGTCGCGCTGCGCGGACACGGCGTAGGAGCCGTAGTCGGCGGGCTGGGGCAGCCAGGTGTCCGGGTTGTCGCCGAAGCCGAAGGCGGGGCCCTCCGCCGTCCACGGCAGCGGCACCCGGCAGCCGTCCCGTCCGCGGATGCGGTGCCCGGAGCGCTCCCACACCGGGTCCTGGCGTGCCGCGTCCGGGAGCGCGGTCGCCTCGGGCAGCCCCAGTTCCTCGCCCTGGTAGAGATAGGCGGAGCCGGGCAGGGCGAGCATGAGGGCGGTCGCCGCTCGGGCCCGGCGCAGCCCGAGGGGCCGGTCGGGCTGCGGGTCGTCGGCGCCCACACCGTGTTCCAGCTCGACGGGTCCCTCGTAGCCGAAGCGGCTGGCGTGGCGCATCACGTCGTGGTTGGACAGCACCCAGGTGGTGGGCGCGCCGACCGCGTCGTTGGCCGCCAGCGACGCGTCGATGACGTCGCGCAGTGCGTCCGCCTGCCACGGCGTCTCCAGAAACCGGAAGTTGAACGCCTGGTGCATCTCGTCGGCGCGGATGATCCGGGCGGCGCGCTCGGGCGGCAGCCATGCCTCGGCGCACAGGATGCGCCGGCCGTCGTAGGTGTCGAGGAGCCGGCGCCAGGTCCGGAAGATCTCGTGGATGCCCTCCTGGTCCCACATGGGCGGCATGACACCGTCGACGGGCTCGATCACACCGTGGGTGGGGCGGGGCCAGTCCGGCAGCCCTGGCGCCTTGACGAGGGCGTCGCACACGTCGACGCGGAAGCCGTCGGTGCCGCGGTCGAGCCAGAAACGCAGGGTCTCCTGGAAGTCCTCCCGTACGGCTGCGTTGTCCCAGTTCCAGTCGGGCTGGCCGGGGTCGAACAGGTGCAGATACCACTGTCCCGGGCTGCCGTCGGCCTCGGTGATCCTGGTCCAGGCCGGCCCCTCGAACATCGACGTCCAGTCGTTGGGCGGCAGGGAGCCGTCCGGACCGCGGCCGTCCCGGAAGTGGAACAGGGCCCGTTCGTCGCTGCCGGGCGCGGCGGTGAGCGCGGCGCGGAAGGCCGGGTGCTGGTCCGAACAGTGGTTGGGTACGAGGTCGACGATGACGCGGATGCCCAGTTCGTGGGCGCGGGCCAGCAGCGCATCGAAGTCGGCGAGGGTGCCGTAGCGCGGATCGACCGCGCGGTAGTCGGCCACGTCGTAGCCGCCGTCGCGCTGGGGCGAGGGGTAGAACGGCGAGAGCCACAGGGCGTCGACCCCGAGGTCCGCCAGGTGGTCGAGGTGCGCGGTGATGCCGGGGAGGTCGCCGGTGCCGTCGCCGTCCGCGTCGGCGAAGGAACGGGGGTAGACCTGGTAGATGACGGCGGTCCGCCACCAGGTGTCGTCGGCGGGCAGGCCGGTTATCGCGGGCGCGAGCGCGGGCGTCGGGTCGGCTGTCGTCATAGCACCGGGCTTTCCTGGACGTAGATGTCGCTTCGGCGGTCGCCGAGCAGGTCATTGTGCGGGGAGAGGGCCTTCTCCCGGGACAGGTGGAGGAAGAGGTCGGACACGATCCGCTGCTCCGGGCAGGTGACGGCCGCCGTCAGCCAGCCGTACTGGTTGATGACGGCCGTGCCCCGCGTCCACTCCTGCCCGCGCTCGGTGCCGCCGCGGTCCGCGCAGACGATGTAGAGGCCGTTGGCGCGCGCGGCGGCCTGGGCCTGGGTGATCTCCGCGGGGCGTTCGCCGGCCGGGACGTCGGTCAGCGGCCAGTTGGTCGGCACCACGATCAGGTCGGCGCCCGCCAGGGCCAGTCGCCGGGGCATCTCCGGGAACTCGAGGTCGTAGCAGATGAGTACGCCGATGCGGCCGTGCGCGGTGGTGACGACCGGGGGCGCCTGGTCGCCGGGGGTGAAGAAGAGCGTCTCGCGGTCCCACAGGTGCGTCTTGCGGTAGACGGTCCGCACTCCGCTCGCGTCGACGACGGCGGCGCTGTTGTACAGCATGTCGCCCCCGGTCCGGCCCGTGCCTCCGCCCCCGTCCCCGCTCTCGCCCTCGCAGAAGCCGAGTACGACGACGGTGTCTGTGCCGGACAGCATGGCCGTGAGGTCGTCGAAGAAAGGGTCGGTGGCGGTGATGGCGGTGTGCCGCGCCTCCTCCGAAGACGCGAACACGTAGCCCGAGGTGGTCAGTTCGGGCAGGACGACGACGTCGGCCCGGTCGGCCAGGGCACGCCGTACGGCGTCCCGGGCCAGCTCCTTGTTGTGCGCCAGGTCGCCGACGCGCGGCGCCAGTTGTTCGCACACGACGCGGGTGACGCCGGTCTGTCCGGCCGCGCTGGACGCGGTCACTTCACGGCTCCTTCGGTCAGGCCGCTGATCAGGCGTCGCTGGAGCAGCGCGTATGCCAGCAGGACGGGGAGGGCGACCAGGACGGCGGCCGCCGCGGTGACGGCCGGGTCGCTGGAGCGCGCGGCCCCGGAGAAGAAGGACAGCGCCAGCGGCACGGTCTGCACGGTGGCGTTGTCCGGTACGAGGATGAGGGCCAGCAGGAACTCGTTCCAGGTGAACAGGAAGAGCACCGTGCTCAGGGTGGCGATGGCGGGACCGGCGACGGGCAGCACGACCAGGCGCAGGGTCTGCAATCGGTTCGTGCCGTCGATCCGCGCCGCCTCCAGGAGTGCGGTGGGGACCGACGCGAAGAACGACCGCATCCACAGCACGCCCAGCGGCACCGACAGCGCGATCTGCGGCAGGATCAACGCCCAGTAGGTGTCGACGAGCTGCCATCCCGCGAGCAGTTCGTACAGCGGCAGCACCGTCACCTCGTAGGGCAGCACCAGGCCGAGGAGCAGCAGGCCCAGGATGAGTCTGCCGCCGGGCACCCGCATGGTGGCGAGCGCGAAACCCGCCAGGCACGCCAGGACCACGGTGACCACGACGACGGTGACGGACACCAGCGCGCTCGACAGCAGGGCGGGACCGAAGCGGCCCTGGGTCCACGCCGTCGAGTAACTGGCGAAGGACAGCCCGCCGGAGGAGCCGGCCACGCCGTGCAGCGAGGACACGACGACCGACACGAGCGGGAAGACGGCGACGACGGAGGCGAGGACGAGCAGCACATGCGTGGCGACGCTCTCGCCGCGGGCGATCCTCATGACTGCACCTTCCTGCCCGGCCGGACCGGCCGGCGCCGTCCGCCGTCGCGCTCCCGCAGCGACAGCTGCACGGCCAGCACGACGACGAGGATCACTACGGTGAGCACGATGGCAAGGGCGGAGGCCCGTCCGAGCATGCGGTTCTGGAACGCGTCCTGGTAGACGTACAGGCTCGGCACGGTCGTGGTGGTGCCGGGGCCGCCCCGGGTGGTGTTCCAGATGAGATCGAAGTTGCGCAGCGCGAAGGTGACCGTGAGGATCAGCGCGATCGAGATCTGCGGGCGCAGCGCGGGCAGGGTGATGGAGAAGAACTCCCGCACGGGCCCGGCGCCGTCCAGGCGGGCCGCCTCGTAGGTCGAACGGTCGATGGCGACGATGCCGCTGAGGAAGAGCACCATGCACAGGCCGTACTCGACCCAGGTGCCGATCACGCCGATCGAGGGCAAAGCGGTGTCGAAGTCGCCCAGCCAGCTGGTGGCGAACCGGCCCAGGCCCACGGCCCGCAGCACGGCGTTGACCGGGCCGTCCTCGGCGAGCAGGTTCCGCCAGGCGACGGCGACGACGACGCTGGAGAGGATCTGCGGCAGGAACAGCACGGCCCGGAACACCGTCAGCCCGTACACCCTGATCCGGGACATGGCACCGGCCAGCAGCAGTCCGGCGCACACCGGCAGGGCGGCGTAGAAGACCAGCAGGAGCAGCGAGTGCATGAGTGCGGCGCGCAGCTGGTGGTCGGTGAAGACGGCCGTGTAGTTGCCCCAGCCGACCCAGGTGCCGACGGTCAGGCCGTCGTAGGCGTAGAACGAGTACCAGACCGACACGCCGATGGGGTACAGCACGAAGACGCCGAAGAACGCCAGGGCCGGTGCCACGTACAGCAGCGACGACCAGGACAGGGAGGAGAGGTAGGCGACGAGGGGGTGGCGGCGCGGTCGCCGGGTCCGGTCGGGACCGGTGGTGGGGGTGCGGTGCCGCCCGGGGGCGAGGGTGCTCATTGCGTCTGCCTCGCCTTCTGCCAGGCTGCCTGGACCGCCTTCGTGAAGTCGGCGCTGCTCGCACGGCCGGCCATGACCTCCTGGAGCTTGCCGCCCATCACGCTGAGCATGTCGGTGGCGGTCCAGTCGTAGTAGCCGACCTGGGTACCGGCGGCGATCGTGCGTTTCAGCGCGTCCAGAGTCTGGCTCTGTAGGCTGTTCGCCCCCTTCACGCCGTCGGTGACGACGGGCAGCCGGCCGGTGTCGAGGATCTCCTGACCGGTCTCGGGGGTGTGCAGGGCCGCGAGGAAGGCGACCGCGGCAGGTGTGACCTTCGAGGAGGCGGAGATGTGCCACGGGGAGGCGGTGGCTCCGGCGCCGCCGGTGGTGAGCGCGCCGAAGCCGAACTTCTCCGGGTCCAGCGTGGCGCCGTTCCAGGAGCCGCCGACGAAGAACGCGCCCGAGCCCTTGGCGAACCGGGTGACCGCGTCCTCGTTGCTGAGACCGTCGTAGCCGGAGCCGAAGTAGCCCTTCTCCGCCCAGTCGGCCATCGTGTCGGCCGCCTTGGCGTTGCCCTCGGTGGCGAAGGTCGTGTCCGCCTTGCCGCCGATCCAGTCGCGGATGCCGTCCGGCTGCTGCTCGGTGGCGGCGAGGTCGGAGAAGATGTGGGTGGCGGCGTACTGGTCGCTGTTGCCCAGCATGATGGGCTGCTTCCCGGCCTTCTTGACGACCGGCAGCTCCTTCTCCAGGTCGCTGAGGGACCGGGGCGGCTCAAGGCCCAGGGACTTGAGCACCGCCTTGTTGTAGTAGATGCCCTGGACCTCGCTGATCGGGGACATCCCGTAGAGGTTGCCGCTGCCGAACGCGGTGCCGTCGCCGTTCCAGCGGGCCGGGGCCAGCGTGCTCGCACCGGTGCCCGAGATCCAGTCGTAGGCGGCGGCCACGTCGTCGAGCGGGCGCACCAGCTTGGCCTTCACCAGGGCTCCGTCGACCGCGTAGCCGATGTTGCCCTCGAAAAGGTCGGGCGGGTTGCTGCCGGACGCGGCGTTGACGACGGTGGCGACCAGGTCGTCGAAGCTCTTGTAGGTGATGTCCACCTTGACGTTCGGGTACTTCTTCTCGAACGCCGGGATCACCGACTTCATCAGCGGCTTCTCCGCCTGGTCCGCCCACATCCGCAGGGTGACGTCGCCGAGGGCGGCGACGTCGGCGGTGGTCACCGGCGCGGTGACGGCGATCTGGCTCTGGGCACCGGCGGACTTGCCCGCCCCGGGCGGACTGCACCCGGCGCAGGCGAGGACGGCGGCCAGCGCTACGGCTGCGGCGGCGCCCGGAGCGAACCGGGGCAGCCCTGCTCGTTCAGGACGTACACGATGTATGCGACGTACGGTTCTCATCAGCTGCACCGGTCCTTGGTGGGGTGGGGTCAGCCGGCGTAGGTACGCAGGCGGATGGTGGCCGTGGCTTCGTGCGCCGTCATGCCCTCGCTGGCGGAGATGGTCTCGACGGCCTCGGCGAGCAGCGGCGTGGCCTCGCGGCTGATGCGCTGGTAGGTGAGCGGCTTCAGGTAACGGGAGACGGAGAGTCCGGCGCTGTGCTTGGCGCCGCCCGCGGTCGGGAGGGTGTGGTTGGTGCCGGCCATGCCCTTGTCCGAGTAGGCGACAGTGCTCCAGTGGCCGAGGAAGAGGGAGCCGTAGTTGGTCAGCCTGTCGTGGTACCAGTCGTCCTCGGCCGTCTGCACCTCCAGGTGCTCCGGGGCGAGTTCGTCCATGACGGCCACCGCGTCCTCGCGGCTGCCCACCAGGATCACCGAGCCGAAGTCCCGCCAGGCGGGGCCACAGATGTCCTTCGTGGACATCGTCGAAAGCTGACGCTCCACCTCGGCGATGACGTCCCGGCCGAGCTCTTCGGAGGTGGTGACCAGCGCGGCCGGTGACGTGGGGCCGTGCTCGGCCTGGCCAAGGAGGTCCGCCGCGACGGCCTCGGCGTCGGCCGTCCCGTCGGCGATGACGGCGACCTCGGAGGGCCCGGCGAGCAGGTCGATCGCGACGGTGCCGAACAACTGGCGCTTGGCCTCCGCCACGTAGGCGTTCCCGGCGCCGACGATCATGTCGACGGGCGGCCGGCCGAGGAGGCCGAAGGCCATGGCCGCCAGGGCCTGCACGCCGCCGATGACGTAGAGGTGGTCGATCCCGGACAGGTGGGCGGCATAGGTGACCGCGTCGTTCGCGCGGCCGTCCGGCTGCGGAGGCGTGCACCCGAGCACCGTCGGGACGCCCGCGGCCTTGGCCACGCCCACCGTCATGAAGGCACTGGCCGTCAACGGGAAACGGCCCGCCGGCAGATAGGCCCCGACCGCGCCGACCGGCACGTAGCGCTGCCCGACCACCAGGCCGGGCGCTATCTCCTCCTCGAAGTCCGTCAGGTGCGCGCGCTGTAGTCCGGCGAAGCGCTGTGTGCGCTCGGCGCCCAGCTCGATCGCCTCGCGCAGCGCCTTCGGCAGCCGGTCGCCGCTGCGCGCCACCTCCGCGGCGTCCAGTTCGACCGCACCGTCGGACTGGCCGTCGAGCGTGCTCGCGTAGCGGCGGATCGCGTCCATGCCGTGGCGCTCGATGTCCGACAGCATCCGGCTGACCGTTTCGATGACCTCGGGGTCGCGCTGGGCCGGCGGAGCGTCGACGCCGGGAGCCTTCAGCAGGGTGAAGCGGTCGGCGTAGGCGGTGGTGAAGCGGGAGCTCAATTTCATGCGATGAGCCTGATACATGCTGTGACCTGGGACAACCCCGATTTATCCTCGGCTCGCCATAGGGCGGTCCTATAGATCGCGAACTGTGGATCGTGTGCCAGGATGCAGCACATGCCGCCCTCATCCGCCCCGGCGATAACCCTCAACCAACTGCGGGCCTTCCTCGCCGCCGCGCGGCTGGGCACCTTCTCCGCCGCCGCGGCGGAACTGCGCACGACCCAGCCCTCGGTCTCCGAGCTGATCAAGCGCATGGAGGACCACTACCGCGTACCGCTCTTCACCCGGGGCGCGCGGCGGCTGGTCCTCACGACGGCGGGCCAGGAACTCGTGCGCTACGCCGAGCTGGCGACCGAAGCGGCCGACGGCGCCGACCGCGCGCTGCGCTCACTGACCTCGCTCGACGGCGGTGTGGCCACCTTCGGCCTGCTGCGCAACGCGGACTACTACTTCCTGTCCGAGCTCCTCGACACCTTCCACGCCCGCCACCCCCTGGTACGGCTGCGCATCGTCGGCCTGAACTCCGTGGAGGTCGCCGAAGCCGTCAGCTCGGGCGACCTCGAAGCCGGCCTTGTGGTCCTGCCCATCGACGCCGAAGGCCTCGACGTCACTCCGCTGATGCGCGACGAGGTCGTCTACGCCTCCGCGGACCCGGATCACACCACGCGCCCGGTCACGTTGGCCGACCTCGCGGCCGCGAAGCTGATCCTCTACGACGCCCACTACGGCTGGCGGGACCCGACCCGGCGCCAGCTCGCCGAACGCGCCCAGGTGGCGGGCGTCACCCTCTCCGCGGTCATCGAGGTCGAGCACGTCGAGGCCGCGCTGCACATCGTGGCGCGAGGAGCGGGCGACACGATCGTCTCCCGCGCCGTCGCCCGCAGCCGCACCTTCCCCGAGAACCTGCACACCGTCGGCTTCGCCGAGCCGCTGTACGACACCATCGCCGTGGTCCGCCGGCAAGGGGCCGTCCTGTCACCCGCGACCCGCGAGATCACCCGGCTGGCCCGCCGCATGCTGCTCACGCACTGAGACCGCTCAGTCAGCGGTGAAGCGGCAGGGCGGCAGGGCGGCAGGGCCGAGATTGCTCACCGCGGTGACCGGGGACAGCGGCTTTCATGCAGGGGTCTGTCTTCAGCGGCCTGGGTGGTTCCCGGCCCATACCGTGGGAGTCCGGCCCGACCACGGACTTGCCTGTTCGAGTTGGCCGGCGACGCGGAAGAGCCGGCTTTCGAGGCCGTATCCGGCGGCGAACTGCATACCTATCGGAAGCCCCGTCCCGGCGTCGGCCGTCACGGGTACGGACATGGCGGGCGTGCCCGCCACGTTGAACGGCATGGTGAACGGCGACAGGTCATGGATGCGCTCGATCCAGCCGAGGCCGTCCAGTGTCTCCGCACCCTCGGTATGAGTGCCCAGCGGCAAGGGAGGCTCCGGCAGGGTCGGCGTGAGGAGGATGTCGTACGCGTCGAAGTACCGCGCCAGGCTTCGGGCCACCCGGTTCCGCATCGCGAGAGCGGTGAGGAATTGCGGGCCGCCGACCCGCTGCCCGTAGTGGTAGCCGGCGAGGGTCGCCGGCTCGAGGGTCGAGGAGTCGACGGGGCGGCCGAAGGCGGCGGCCAGCCCGTCGACCATGGTGGCGAGGTTCACCGTCATGAGCCGGGCGTTGGCCAGGACGAATTCCTCCCAGTCGGCGCCGAGGTCGACCTCGGCCTCCTCCACCTGGTGACCGAGGGATTCGAGCAACCGCACGGTGCGGGAGAGGGCGTCGGTCACCGGTGCCGTGGTGCGGCGCCCGCCCCACGCCTGGGCGAGGACAGCGATGCGCAACGAGCCCGGATGACGGGTGACTTCCTCCGCGTACGGCCGTGACGGCTCCTGGGCGAAGTAGGGGTCGCCCGCTTCCGGGCCGCGTATCTGGTCGAGCAGTACCGCACTGTCGCGTACGGTGCGGCTGACGCTGCCGTGCACGGCCAGGCCGCTGAAGACCTCGTCGACGCCGGGCCCCATGGACACCCGGCCGCGGGTGGGTTTGATCCCGAACATGCCGTTGTACGCGGCGGGGACACGGAGCGATCCGGCGGCGTCGGTGCCATGGGCGACCGGGACCACTCCCGCGGCGACCGCGGCGGCCGCGCCTCCACTGGATCCGCCCGCGCTCCGATCCGGGTCCCACGGGTTGCGCGTCGCGCCGTACAACGCTGATTCCGTCGAGATGCCGTAGGCCATCTCCGGCGTCGCGGTGCGCCCGAACGTCACGAGGCCGGCGCGACGGAAGCGCAGCATCAGTGAGGAGTCGGAGCCGGCGACGTTACCGGCCGCCAGACGGCTTCCCAGCTCCATCGGCCTGCCGGCCATGGCCACCGCGATGTCCTTGATCAGGAAAGGGACGCCGGCCAGGGGTGCGCTGCCGGGGGCTGGTGCGTCGTCGGACGGCCAGGTCTCCACGACGGCGTTGATCAGCGGATCGACCGCCTGTACGGCCTCGCGCGCGGCTGCCTCCAGTTCGGCGGGGAGCACCTCGCCCTTGGCCACCAGATCCGCCAGCCCGACCGCGTCGAAGCTCACGTATTCAGAAACTTTCACTGTCACTCCATGACAAGAACGATACCGCTGAGTGTCGAACGATACCCGACGGTATCAAAAGGGTATGGCTGGTACCGTAGGGGGTCGCGAACCCCACGATCGGAGTGACGGAGCAGTCATGGCATCGACCCTCAGCAGGCCGGGCAGAGTGGCGAAGCTGCCGCCTCGTGAGCGCATTCTCGACGCGGCCGAAGAGCTCTTCCAGGCAGAAGGGATCCGGCAGGTGGGGGTCCAGACGATCGCCGACAAGGCCGAGACCACCAAAATGGCGATCTACCGGCACTTCGAGACCAAGGACGCGCTGGTCGCGGAGTGGCTGCGGATCGTCGCCGCCGATTATCAGGCGGCCTTCGACCGCGTGGAGACCGAATACCCCGACCGGCCCGAGGAGCAGATCCTCGGCCTGGCCCGCTTCATCGCGGAGGGGCTGCCGGCGATCTCGTACAGGGGCTGCCCGTTCATCAACTCCCTCGCCGAACTGCCCGACCGCCTTCATCCGGCACGGCAGGTGATCGAGGACCACAAGGCCCACCAGACCCGCAGGCTGATCGGCATGTGCACCAAGGCCCGGATGCCCGACCCCGAACAGGCCGCGGCCGAGATCACCTTCGTACTCGAAGGGGCGCAGGTCAGCACACAGAACGGAAGCATCGATCGGACGGGAGACCGCCTGATGAAGATCGTCGAGGGAATCGTGGACCGGCACCGCCCCCACCCCGGCGCACACAGGGCGGCTGACTGACCGCCCGTGCCGCCCGCCCGACCGCGGAGCTTACGGTTTGTGGGTCACCCAGAGCAGTTCCGCCGGCCAGCGGTGTGCCCAGTCGGGCGGGTCGGTCTCGTTGTAGCCGTTGGGCGTTCCGAGTTCGGGCCGCGGCTCGATGAGGTCGTCGATGACGAGACCCGCGCCGCGCAGGACCCTGACCCAGTCGCCGTAGGTGAGCTGATAGCTGGTCGCACCGTCGCCCTCGGCGATGGTGTCCAGCCCGAAGTAGTTCTTCTGCACCGTCGTGGTCACGCGGTCGGCGGCTTCGTCGTAGCACGCTTCGAACCATGGGCCGACGACGTTGAACACCAGGCGCCCGCCTCGGCGCAGGACGCGTGCGGCCTGCGGGACGGCCAGGTGCGGGGGCGCCCAGCTGAGCCCACCGAAGTCGCAGAACATCAGGTCGAAGCTGTCGGCGGCGAAGGGGAGCCGTTCGGCGGCGCCCTGGACCAGCGGGTAGCGGGCCGCTCCCATCGCGCGGGCCACCGCTGCGAGTTGGGCTTCGGACAGGTCGAGCCCGACCACGGTGGCGCCTTCGGCGGCTAGCGCCCTGGACCACTGGCCGGCCCCGCAGCCGAGTTCGAGGACGCGCTTGCCGGTGACGTCGCCCAGGGCGTGCAGGTGCGCGTCGGGGATGGAGTACATGCCCCACAGCCGGGGTGCGGCGCCGATCTGCGGGTCGTGCTCGTGCTGGTAGGCGCTGCTGATCCGGTGTCAGAGCCGCCGGTTGGCGGGGATGCTGTCCACGTGCCGACTCCTTCCAGTTCCCGTACGTCCTGTCCTGCCTGGCCTTGATGGACCGCGACGGCCGCCGCGAGCTGGAGGTGGCCCCGGGCGCCTTCGCCTCGTTCCGCCGCCACCTCGAAGACGCCCTGCGCACCACCGTGTGGGGGAGGGGCTGCACGAGCTGGTACAAGACCGGGACCGGCAGGATCACCGTCAACTGGCCGCACCGAGCCGCCCGTTACCGCACGCTGACGCGTACACCGGACCCTGCCCACTTCCGCGAGCAGGGATGACGGTCACCCGCGCCGCACGTGCGGTGTACCGGTTGTCTCACTCCTCTTCCGGTCGCGGCGCGCAGTGCTTCTCCAGCTCCGCCGCCGCCCACCGGATCGACGGCAGCGGATCGTCGTGCAGATGGCGCAGGGCCGGCAGGACCGCTCGCACCGCGGCGCGGTTCTCCGTGTTGTCGCCGTCGGCGATGTCCGCGATGAGCAGCAGCAGGGTCGGGCGGGCCCGGTTGTCGGGGTCGCTCATCAGCTCCGCGAGGAACGGCACCGCGGGTGCCGCCGCGGTCAGCGACGAGTCCTTGGAGACCAGCAGCCGGTACAGGTCGTGGACCGCGTCCATGGCGGTCTTCTTGTCGTCGGACGCCACCTTGCCGATCAGGCCGGGCACCGCGTGCGCGGGTCCGCGTGCGGACCAGTACGAACCCCAGTCGACGTCGTGCAGACGCTGCTGGAGCTCGCGGTGCGGCCAGAGCCTGTCCGCAGCGAGGCGCAGCGCCACCGGGCCGGACGCTCCGGTGACGTAGAGCGTGCCGTCGCTCGCCAGGGCCAGGTCCGTGATGCCGGTGCCCAGCCGCAGCCGGGCCACCGCGCCGCTGTCCAGGTCCCAGACGCGGACCAGGCCGTCCGCCCAGGCGCAGGCCAGCGCGGGGCCGGTGGCCAGGCCGGCGGCCGTGAGCGCGGTGACCGCGGTGCGCCGCCGCTCGAAGGGCAGCGGCCGCGGCACGCGGTCCGTCTGCCAGTAACGCAGCACACCAAGGGCGTCGCCGCTGACCACGGCCCGGCGGGCGGCGTCGAGACGGACGCAGGCGAGGGCGGTCACCGGAGCACGGTGCAGCGGCTCGCTGACGGCCGCGGAGGGCCCGTCGGCGGTCGCCTCGGCGGTGGACTCCCACAGGTGGACGCGGCCCTCGGCGTCGCCCGCGACGGCCAGGGCGGCTTCCTCGTCGAGGGCGATGGCGGTGCGGTCCGGCACCAGGGCGCGAAGGACGGCGGGGACGGTGACGGCGGGGGCGCCGCCGGGGACACCGCCTGCGAGGCTGCCGGGGAGGCCGCCTGCGAGGCTGCCGGGGAAGTCGCTGGTGGAGCTCACCCGCCAGCGCCCTCGGTCGTCGGTGTCGCCGTCGGTGAGCGCGAACGGGCCGAGCTCTTCCAACGGTTCGGGTACCTCGCCGGGCGGCACGATGTCCTTGTCGGCGCAGACGATCCCCAGCGTCTCGACGACGTGGAGCAGCGCCTCGCGGGTCCGGCCGTGGATCACCAGGGCGAAGTCGGCGCCGGGGCCGCGGCCGTGGGTGATGAGCGCGTCCGGCCCGCCGTACATCAGCGCATCACAGCCCAGCTCCTGCCACGGCAGCAGTCCCAGCTCCCCGTACGAGGCCGTCAGCCGTTCCAGGACCTCCGGGGCGTCCTTCAGATCCGCGCGGCGCACCTTGAGGGTCCAGCCGTAGTGGCCGGGCAGCCGTTCCAGGGCCAGTTGCAGGAAGAACTCCGACAGCGACCGGCTCTGCAACTGCCAGCCGCTGCCGGTGCTGACCAGCACCCTGGGGTCGGGATGGGCGGCTTCGGCGGCGAGGTAGCCCCACTGGTTGCAGTACTGGTACTCGGACATGAAGACGCAGATCCGCCGGTCGGGGGCGTCCGGCGGCAGGAACGGGTTGTCCCTGGGCAGCCCGTCCGCCCGCGCGGGATCCGAACTGGCGGCACCCTCAGCGTCGTTGTCGTCGTCATCGGCTTCCCGCTCGCCGTACTCGTCGACCCAGATGCTCGGCGGCCACTGGGTGTGCGTCCAGTAGAGCCGCGGACGGAACGAGAAGGAGTTGACCGGGGTGTCCCACCACTCGGCCAGCGCCTCGGGGACGGGCAGGCTCTCGTCGATGCCGTAGGCGGAGTTCTCCCCGCCCCAGCGTGAAGCGACCGGCTCGCCTCCCGGATCCTCGTACCCCCACTCCCGCTGCACCGCGTCGAGCAACTCCCAACGGGACCGGCCCTGTTGATCCTGGAGCCGCCGAGCGAACTGACCGTAGTCGATGATCTCTGCCACGCTGGCATCGTACGGGTGTTCGCGCGGGGTCTCAGGGGTGGTGGCGGTGAGTGGGGGTGTCCGGCGCACCGCCCGGCAGCGTGCCGGTCGGCTCAAGCGGAGCAGCGAGGGCGGCCGTCGAGGCCGGAGGGGGCCGCCGTACCCGCGAGGTACCGGTCGAGCATCTCGCGGCGCTGGGCGAACTGCTGCTCCTGGCGGGCGAGTTCGTCGCGGACCTGCCGGACGCGGGCCAGGAGTTGTGTGCACTCGCCCGCGGGCGGTGTCGGTGTGGTGCACGGAAGGATGTCCCGGATGACTTCGGACGGCAGGCCCGCGCGGTAGAGGTCCTGGATGAAGGCGACCTGGCGTACGGCTTCCGCACCGTACTCCCGGTACCCGTTGGCGCGGCGGTCGCTGGAGAGCAGCCCCTGGTCCTCGTAGTACCGCAGCGAACGGGCGCTGGCCCCGGTCGCCCTGCTGAGTTCTCCGATGCGCACGCGTTTCCTCCACCGAGCCGGACTTGACATTGACGTCAATGTCAGAGTTTAGCGTTCCGGGCATGAAGAGGAACCAAGAGACGAGGCGGCGAACCGCGGTCGTGACCGGCGCCGCGACCGGCATCGGAGCCGCGATCACCGAGCGGCTGGCCGGACAGGGCATGCACCTGGTCCTGGTCGCACGGGACGGCGCACGCCTGGAGGCGGCGGCCGAGCGGCTGCACGCCGAGCACGGGGTCCAGGTGTCGACGCTGGCGCTGGACCTGTCGCAGCAGGGTGCTCCGTCCCGGCTGGCGGAGTGGCTGGCAGGTGCGGGAATCGAGGTCGACGTGCTGGTCAACAATGCCGGCGTCAGCCTGATGGGGCCGGTCGCCGACAGCGATCCGGCTCGGGTGCGGGGCCTGGTCGATCTCAACGCGGGCGCGGTGGCGGAGCTGACGGCGCTCCTGCTGCCCGCCATGGTCGCGCGGGAGAGGGGCGCGATCGTCAACATCGCGAGCACCGGTGCGTACGCGCCCGCTCCGTATGTGGCCGCCTACGCGGCCTCGAAGGCGTTCGTGCTGTCCTTCACCCAGGCGGTGTGGGCCGAGACGAGGGCGACGGGGGTACGGGTCGTGGCGGTCAGCCCCGGTCCGACCGACACCGCGATGAACACACGGCGCGTGCCGGGCAAGCGCGGGCCCGCTTCCGTCGCGGACACCGTGATGTCCGCCTTGCGCGGCCGGGGCCCGGCGGTCGTCGACGGCCGTCTCAACACCCTCCAGACCGTCGTCTTCGGTCGCCTGCTGCCCGCGTCGGCGGCTGCCCGGATCGCGGAGCGATCTCTGCGCAAGGCGGCGCTCGGGAGCTGAGGTTCCGCGCCTGTCCCGACCTTCCAGGGGGGCGGGCCGGGATTCCGGGTGGGATCCCGGCCCGCCCTGTCACCATGGCAGGTAGCGAAACCGTGTCGGAGCGGTGAGCGAAGGGGTGTGCCATGTTCAGGCGACGGCGGAAACACCAGAAGACGGGGCAGGATCCTCTAGCTTCCATGCCGGAACTGGACCGGATCGAAACGCGTGTGATGGCGGTCGGGGCGCTCGCTCTGCAAGGAGCGGTCCATGTGCTGTGCCGCGGTGACGAGAGCGCGGCCAGGCATGCCGAGCACATGCAGAAAGTGCTGGCTCATCTGGGGCGACGAGTCGGCCGCTTGTCCGCCGGCGATACCGATGACGTCAGGCGCGCGGCCTACCGGGCCGACGTGGTCGTCGGTACTGTCGACGACTTCATCGCCGACCTCGGGCGTGAGAGCGAGCTGGGGATCACCCGGCACACGGCCATGGTCGAGGGCGGCCCGGACGGCACGCCGAGCGCGCTCCTGCGTACCTATCGCAAAGTGGTCCCCGCCTGACGAACAGGTGTCGCCGGCCGCGCGGTGTCATGGCCCGGTTGGTGCGAGCCGGCTCAGCATTCGCCTCGCCAGGTGACGGATGTGATGGTGATGGGCGCCCAGTTGGTGGCGTACTCGCCGGGGCCGGGGGCGTAGTGGATGCACGTCGAGTAGTTCCACTCGACCCAGGTGTAGCCGAGTTGTACGTGATCGGCGCCCGGGTAGCGGTAGCCGTTGTTGAACGTGGACTTGACGTTGTGGACGGCGCCCGACCAGTTGCCCTTCGTCGCCAGGAGCAGTGTTCCGCCCTGGTCGAACTCGGAGTAGGCGCAGAAGGCGCCCTTCGGGCAGGTCGGGTGGTTGACCTCGGCCGAGGCCGGTGTGGTCACTGCGACGGATCCGGCGAGTGCGGCGAGTGCGGCGAGCAGGCCGGCGGTACGGCGACGCATGATGTCTCCTCGGTAGGGCTCGGGTGGAGCATGTGCGGCGTACCTCGTACGAGCGCGGGTGCTGCCGCGCTGCGGAGGTACGGGGCTGATGCGTGACGGATCACTGGAGCGATCAGCGCACCGATCAGTGGAGCGATCAGCGGGCGATCACCGGAGCCGTCAGTCTTCCGGGCCGCCGGTTGCGGCCGCCACACGTTGAAGCGGTGTCTTAAACGGACGCTTCCGCACCGCCGAGCAGGACGAGACCGGTCGTGGTGATGGTGTGGACGACGTACTTGTGGTGCCGCACGCTCAGCAGCAGGCCGGCCCGGCGCAGGATGGCCGTGTGCTGGCTGACGGCGGCCGCGGAGATGCCCAGCCGTTCGGCGAGTTCGCCGGTGGTGCGCCCGGTGACTGCGTCCGCCAGGATGGCGGCCCGCATCCGGCCGAGCAGCGCGGTCAGCTCGGTGCCGCGCTGCGGGGCGGTGTCCGGCCTGGGCCAGCCGGGGGAGTGCTGGATCGGGTAGACGAGGACGGGGATGCGGTCGGCGGCGAGGTCGACCAGCATCAGCGGTCTGTGCCGGCAGAAGAAGGACGGCTGGAGCACCAGTCCGCGTCCGTCCAGCCGCAGCACGCGGTCGGTGGGATAGTCGGCCACCAGCACGGGCGGACGCCAGTGCAGGACAGGCTGGAAGCTCATGAGCAGCCCGTCCGTGCCGCCGGCCAGCGCTGTCCGGGCGCGTGCGGCGCGGTCGGCGTCCACCTGCGCCCGGATCTGCGGCCAGAACGGCAGGACCGCCCGCTGGTAGAAGCTGTGCAGGGCGGTGCCCAGTCGATGCAGAGCAGGTGTGTCTCCCGCGGCCAGGGCGCGGGCGATGTCCGGCAGTGGACGGCGTCGCAGCGGGGAGGCGGCGAGGCGGGCCAGGTCGGTGCGCAGGGCTGAGCGGGGCGTCCCGAGCACGGCGTCGAGTGCGCTCGGCAGGGTCCGTGCGTTGTGCGGTGCGGACGCGGTGGGGGTGAGGAAGTCGGGGAAGTAGCCGCGGGAGGGTAACAGCCCGGCCAGTAACCGGTCCGTCGGGCCGAGCCGCGGACGGACGAGACCGCGCCACGTACCAAAAGCCGAGCGGTCGTCGTCGGCTGTCAGGGCGTGGAAGCCGTTGGCGATCTCCCATAGAGGATCGGGCGCGGCGGCGATACGCACGCGTGCGATGTCGTCGGGGGTGAGGTGCACCTGCAACATTGGCTGTCTCCGTGAGTGGTCGACGGTCCATCGGGTCGTGCGTGTGAGGCGGTGCGGCTGCCGGGTCTCCGGAGGCAGCGGGGTTGCTCGCCACGATGTCTCCGGGCCCCCGGGCCGGTGACTTCGCCGCAGTCGCCGTTTCGGCACCGGCAAGGGCACCATCGGCTGGACGAAGCCACGCCGACGCCCCGGCCTCCTGGACCATTGGCGACAGGCCGAGGTTGCTTTCCTTCTGATACTTCGGCGCGCCCGTTGCTGACCGGGGCACAGTGAGCGCGGCATCAATCGCCTCGAAAGGCACCGCGCCGTGGCGACTCGCTATGACAAGCTCACGGTCCGCTACGAGGCGACCGCCCTCGCACGGGTCGTCAGCGAGTGGCTGCAACTACTCACACGGATCGTTCCATGCAGACCAGCTGATCCCGCTCGTCCCACGACTCGGTGACGGTGAAACCGAGCCGCTCGTACAGAGCGATGGCGTCGGCCCGCCACTTCCACACCGACAACCGCACCGCGCTGACGCCGCTTTCCTCAGCATGTACGAGCGCGGTGCTGATCAGGCTGAACGCGATGCCCTGCCCCCGAAATGCCGGCTCCGTCCAGAGTCTCTTGATCTCGGACCGTCCGTCGACGGAGGCGGTCACCACCAGGCAGCCCACCGCGGTGTCCCCGCTCAGCGCAAGCAGCACGACATCGTCAGCGAACACGGACTGTGGATCCGCGATCTCTGTCCGGTAGCGGTCCGGCAACCCCTCCACACCGGCGACGGCCTCACCCTTCTCGGCCTGTGTCTGCACATGGTAGGCCGCCAGCAGATCTGCCAGTCCTCCCTGGACGGGAGGGACCTGACCTGGCCAGCGGACGACGGCGATCTCGCGTTGATGGATCATGGCGCGAGCATCGCATGACGGATGCCAGGGCCAGAACCGTCAGTCGCACGGGCAGGCAGACGCTGCACGGACGACCCGACCGCCCGATCCGGCGCCCGGGGTCCGGGGTCCGGGGCCCGGGCCCCGTGTCACGCCAGTCCGGCCGCGATGGCGCGGCGGACGGCGTCGGCGCGGTCCTGGATTCCGGCCTTGGCGAACAGGTTGTTGATGTGGGTCTTGACCGTGGCCTCGCTGATGAAGAGCTTCTCGGCGATGGCACGGTTGGGCAGGCCCTGGCCGATGAGGGTGAGCACCTCGCGTTCGCGACGGGTGAGGTCCGCGGGGAGCGGCTGCGCGCCGGCCGGCGGGCGTGTGCGGACGGTGGCCAGGAGGCGGTTCTGCACCTCGTGGTCGAGTACGGACTGTCCCGCGGCGGCGGCCCGGATCGCGCGGACGATGTCCTGGCGCCCCGCGTTCTTCGTCAGATAGCCGCGGGCGCCGGCGCTCAGCGCGGCCAGGATCGAGTCGTCGTCGGCGAAGGTGGTCAGCACGACCACGGCCGTCCCCGGGTGCTCCTCGCTCAGCCGGCGGGTGGCCTCCGTACCGTCCATCACCGGCATGCGCAGGTCCATCAGGACGACGTCGACCGGTGCGGCGGCCACGGCGGCGAGCACCTCCGTGCCATCCGCGGCGGCGAACACGACGTCGATGTCCTCGGTCATGTCGAGCACCGCGGCCAGGGGCTCGCGGACGGCGGCCTGGTCATCGGCGACGATCACCTTCAGCGGGCGCACGGCCGGCGGGTCCTGCGGGTTCTGCGGCTCCTGGGCTGGTTCGTTCGTTGTCATCCTGGGATCCTTGCCTCCACCTGCCAGCCGCCCCGGTCCGGTCCCTCGGTGAGCGGACCCGCGGTGAGGGTGCCGCCCAGCAGGGCGACGCGTTCGCGCATTCCTATCAGTCCCATGCCGCTGCCGACACCCGCGGTCGCCTCACCGGTCGCGGGCCCGTTGCGGACGGCGAGGGTGGTCGAGGCGGCGCCGAACGTCAGCTCCACCGCGATCTCGGCCCCGGGAGCGTGCCGGGCGGCGTTGGTCAGCGCCTCCTGTGCGATGCGCAGCACGTTCTGGGTGACCTGTGCCGGCAGCTCACGGACGCTCCCGGTGACGGTGAGCACCTCGCGGTGGCCGGACGACTCGATCATGGCGGTCAGGCTCTCGAGCAGCGGAAGGGAGTCCTCGCGCAGCGCGTGCACGGTCCACTGGGCCTGCTTCAGACTCTCCTTGACCAGGCTCTGCGCCTTGTTGTGCGCCGCGCGGACCTTCTCCAGGTCACCGGTGTCGATCAGGGCGTCCGCCAGTTCCAGGTGCATGTTGATCCCCGCCAGCGAGTGCGCCAGCACATCGTGGACGTCGCGGGCGATGCGGCCGCGTTCGGTGAGTACGGCCGTCCGTGCCTCGGCCCGCGCGGCCCGCTCGGCGGACTCGGCGGCCTGGAGTCTCGCCTCCACCGCCTGTTGCTTGCTGCGGCCCATGATTCCGGCCACCACCGGGATGCCGGTGCTGAGGCCGAAGGTCCAGGTCAGTACCTGGTGATCGGGGCCGATGTAGAAGTAGAAGACAGCGCCGCACAGCAGGCTGGACAGGGCTGCCGCCGCCAGGGCCGGCTTGAGGGGGAGGCGGTAGCCGGCGTGGCCGACGAGGAAGTAGGCGAAGAGGTAGCCGGAGCCGCTGTTGCTCACCTCGAGCAGGGCGGCCGACGCGACGACACCGGCGGTCAGCCAGGCCAGCGCGGCGCGCCGCGGGAAGTCGGGCGGCAGATGCCTGGCCGTCAGGGCGACGGAGTTGACCACCAGCAGGGCGGCCACGGCCAGGCCCTGGCCGCTGGTGCCCACCGGCCGGACGGTGATGACCGCGATGGCGATGATCAGCAGGGTGACGGCCCACTGGGCGGCGTCGTGCCGCAGCACGACCCGAGGGCCGGGCTCCTGTGCGGAAGCCGGCCCGGGGGCTGGGGGTTTGTCGGTAGTGGACACGGCGCGACGATAACCCGTGCTCAGACCGTCCGGTCCGCGGTGACCGCCGCGCGCCGTCCGTCCACGGCCGGCTGGGACTGCTCCCGGGCGACTGCGCGGGCGCGGAGGAAGATGGTGCCCAGCCGCGTGACCACCTCGGTGAGCGCCATCAGTACGAACGCGGCCACCCATGCGTCCTCCGTGGTGATCTGGTGGGCCAGGCTGAAGCGGGCCACGTTGTCGGCGCCGCCGTGGTCGACCCAGAGCTGGAAGCCCATCCGTGCGCCCATGCCCAGCACCCACAGGGTCGCGGAGACCGCGCCGGCCTTGATGAAGAGGTGCGTGTCCACCTTGCGTATGCGGGTGTAGATGCCGCCCGCGATGCCGAGGGCCGCGCCGATGGCGACGAGCGTGCCGATCAGCACCAGGTCGTTGCCGGCCGTGGGCACGGTGTTGAGGTAGCTGTGCGCCACGAACGCCACGATTGCCAGAGGGATCACGTACGACTTGGTGTCGAGGCGGCCCTCTCGCAGCTGTCGGAAGACGACGAGGAGGAGGGCGATGTCGGTGATCCAGTCGGTCGTTGTCATGCCTCAAGCCTGCTGGTACGGGCCCGATCGCGCCTGGACCCATGGGTGGAACTATGGGTGGAGTCCGGTCGGCCATGGGTGGAGACCGGTCGGTTGGGGACCGGTCGGCTGGAGACCGGTCAGCCATAGGTGGAGTCCGGTCGGCTGGAGTCCGGTCAGCCGGTGATCTCCCGGGCCCACGGGAGCAGCAGTCGTTCCAGCAGGACGACGAGGTAGAAGAGCAGCACGCTCATGATGCTGAGCAGGGCCATCGCCGCGAAGGCGAGAGGGGTGTCGGCGCTGCCGCCCGAGGCGACGATCACGTAACCGAGCCCCTGGTCGCCGCCCGCGAACTCGCCGACGACGGCGCCGACCACGGCCAGCGTGACGGCGAGCCGGAGGCCGGTGAAGACCTGGGGGAGGGCCCAGGGGATGCGCAGCTTGCGGTAGGTCTGCCAGCGGGAGGCGGCGAGGGAGCGGGCCAGCTCGGTCAGTTCCAGGGGGACGGAGGTCAGTCCGGCCATCGTCGCCACCACGACGGGGAACCAGGCCAGCAGGGCGACCATCACCACCTTGGGGGCGGTGCCGAAGCCGAGCCAGACCACGAGCAGGGGCGCCACGGCGATCTTGGGCACCGCGTTGACGGCCACCAGGAGCGGCATGACGGAGCGTTCCACGGCGCGGGACGCGGTGAGCAGCACGGCGGTGACGAGGCCCGCCCCCACGGCGAGGCCGAAGCCGACGGCCGTCTCCGTGAACGTCCGCCAGGTCTGCCGGAGCAGATAGCCGGGCAGCCGGTCGAAGGCGCGGACGACGTCGGCGGGTGACGGCAGCAGGAACGGCCGGATGTCGAAGACGACGGTGGCCAGCCACCATCCGGCCAGCGCGCACCCGGCCGCGAGGGCCGGGCCGCCGGCGGTCAGCAGGCGTCGCATGGCGTGGGTGCGCGGCCGATGGTCGAGTACGTCAGGTGACCGCGCACCAGCAGCCGGGGGTCGTGGACCAGCCGGCCCAGCTCGTCCAGCTCGGCCCGTGTCATGCCCGCCGCCAGGAAGCCCGCCCGCGCCTGAGCGAGGTTCGCGCCGATCAGCAGGGCCCCCGCCGTCCCGCCAGGCCAGGACCGGGCGTGGATCACCGTGTCGATGCCGGTCAGGCCCGCTTCCAGCATGGCGGCGGGTACGCGGCCGGCCCAGGCGGGATCGTTGCCGTGGGCCGCCAGGACACGTTCGACGAGCAGGACGTGGTAGCGGTCGACGAGTGCGGCGGCGTGCATGGTGGGCGCTGCGAGGACGAGTTTGCGGAACGTCGTCTCGAAGTCCTCGACCACCAGCGCGCCGCCGGGCGCGAGGGCCGCGGCGAGCCGGCGCAGCACGGCCTCCCGCGAGGGCAGGTGCATCAGCACGAGCCGGGCGTGGATCACGTCCCACGGCCCGTCGGGTACCGGTTCCCTCTCCAGATCGTGCCGCAGTACTTCGTACGGTGCGGGCGCCGGCAGGTGCTGGGTGTCGACGTCGGTGGCCAGCACCCGTCCGGCCGGTCCGGCCGCCTCGGCCAGCCAGGCGGCGACGCTGCCGCCCCCGGCCCCGGTCTCCAGACAGCGCCGGCCGGTGAGGTCACCCAGGGCCGACAGCCGGGAGATGGTGAACTCGTCGAGCAGCGCGGCGAGTTGGACGTGCCGGTCCGCGGCCTCGGGGGCGTCGTTGCCGAAGGCGTACGAGGAGTCGGCGGGCCCGGGAGTTTCCACGGCCGTCAGTTCGTGCGCATGGCGTCGAAGTCGACGTAGTCCTGCGGTGTCGTGCCGGCCCGGATGAGCCCTTGTTGCCGCAGCGTCGCGATGGCCCGCCGCATCCGGTCCTCGGTGATCAGCCCGACGGACGAGGTGCCCCGGGCCGTCACGGACGGCGTCATGAGCTCGATCTCGGCGGTCGCTGCGGCGGCGTCCGTCTCCGGCTGCTTGCTGTGCAGCAGCTTCCCGGCCTCCTCGGGGTGCCGGACGGTGTACTTCAGTGCCTTCAGCATGGCGGTGCGGAAGCGTCTTACCAGGTCCGGCTGCTTGGTGGCGAGACCGGCCGTGGTGACCGTCGCGTTGCCGTAGAGGTCGGGCAGGTAGGTGCTGTAGGGGAACACCGTCACGCGTTTCGACCGGGCCTGTTCGGTGGCCTTCTCCACGGTCGGCCGGCCGATCAGGAACGTGCTGAGCGCATCGGTCTTGCCGCTCGCGAGGGCGGACCCCAGCTGGGCGGGCTGGACCGCGATCCAGTGGATGCCCGCGGTGTCGACGCCGGCGAGCTTGGCGTAGCCGGGGAAGAGGAGCTGGTTCACGGAGTTGGCGGCGGCCGCTATGCGCTTGCCCGTGAGGTCCTTCGGGCTGTCGATGCCCGAGCCCCGCATCGCCATGATGGAGACGAGGGTCTGCTGGTGGATGGCGAGCACGGCACGGAAGTCGCGGTAGGCCGTGGAACCCTCGGCCCCGGCGGAGATCATCGCTCCCGTCAGGTCCAGGCTGGCGAACTGCGCCTTCCCGGAGGCGAGCGCTTTGAGATTCTCGCCGACGGCCTTTCCGAGTTCGATCCGCACGTCGATTCCCGACTGGCGGAAATAGCCCTTCTGCTCGGCCACCCAGGCGAACGCGTCCCGTCCCGCCGCTCCGAAGGCGGTGACATAGGTGACGTGGTCCTTCGCCGGGCTCGCGCTCTGCGACGGTGAGGTGGAGTCACAGCCGACGGCGGCCACCAGCGCGGCCACCGTGCAGAACACCGTCGTCCATCGGGCACCGGACATCATGGTTCGGACTGTACGCGTACATGTCACACTGCAGCAGGGCGGTTTTCGGCACTTCGCCAACGGTGGCCGGTGGGAGTCGACACGTGATCCACATTCGGGGCGTGCACCAGGAATTCCCGCATCGCAGGGGCAGCGTCGAGGCGCTGCGCGACGTCGATCTGGACGCCGCCGACGGGGAGTTCGTGGCCGTCGTAGGGCGCTCCGGGTGCGGGAAGTCGACGCTGCTGCGCCTGATCGCCGGGCTGCTGCCGCCGACGCGCGGCACGGTAAGGGTGGGCGGACGCGACGTCACCGGGCCGCGCCCCGACTGCGCCGTCCTCTTCCAGCGTCCGGCGCTGCTGCCCTGGCGGTCGGTGCTCGACAACGTACTGCTGCCCGCCGAGATCTCCGGCGCGGGACGCGGCAGCTCGCGCGCACGGGCGCTCGACCTGCTCGCGACGATGGGCCTGGACGGCTTCCAGCAGCGGCTGCCGCACGAACTCTCCGGCGGCATGCAGCAACGGGTCGCGCTCTGCCGGTCGCTGATGCAGCGCCCCCGGGTGCTGCTGATGGACGAGCCGTTCTCCGCGCTCGACGCGCTGACCCGGGACGAACTCTGCGCCGAGTTGCAGCGGACGCACCGCGAGCACCCGGCCACCGTCGTCCTCGTCACCCACTCCGTGGACGAGGCCGTGCTGCTCGCCGACCGCGTGGTCGTCCTCACCCCCCGCCCCGGCCGGATCCGCACGGTGCTCGACGTCCCCCTCCCGCGCCCGCGCAGCCGAGCCGAGACCGACCAGGCGGCGCTGCTGGCCCGCCACGCGGCGCGACTGCACGCGCTCCTGGCGGACGGCGAGTCGTGACCGCCCAGCGGCCCGGCGCGCCTACCGTTACCCGGCCGTTCGTCCAGGCGGACCGCGTCCACCGACAGGTCACCGACGACCGGGCGCCTCGGCGGGTGATGTTCCGCAGGCGCTGCCCCACCGGTACCGCTCGCCCCGACGGTGGCCGGCTCCGGGACCGGCTGCCTGGCGGGAGCCGACGGAACGGCTGTCCGGCGTCGGCTACGCCCTCCCACACCGTCAGGACGCCGAATGACCGCCGGTCACGAAGGAGCGTACGCCTCGGCGTCGCTCACCGCGGCCGGGTCGCAAGCGGCCAGGCGACGCCGTCGACCGCCAGCCAGGGCGCGACGGCCACGCCCGCGGGAGTCAGTCCGGCGAACGCCCTGACCTCACGGTGCAGATGCGACTGGTCGGCGTACCCGCTGCGGACGGCGGTACCGGCCGCGTCGTGTCCCGCCGCGAGCAGGTGGGCGGCGTGGTCGAACCGGACCAGCCGGGCGGCGTGCTTGGGGGTGATGCCGAGCTGCGAGCGGAAGCGGGCCCACAACCGCTTGCGGCTCCAGCCGACCTCGTCCGCCAGGCCGTCGACCCGTACCCGCCCCCGGCCGGTGAGCGTGTGCCGCCAGGCATGGGCGACCTCCGGGTCGACCCGGGCCCGGCCCTCCAGCCGCCGACCGAGGACATCACGCGCGACGGCGAACCGCTCGTCCCATGACCCGGCGGCGCGCAACCTGTCCCGGACCCGTCCGGCGTCCCGGCCCCAGACGTCGTCGAGGGCGGCCACCGTCCCGGTCAGCTCGGACGAAGCGCCGAGCACCGCCGCCGCCAGGGCCGGCTCCAGCCGGATCTGGAGGCACTCCACCTTCCCCCACCCGGCCGCCCGCAGCCCGTCGGGAAGGAGCCCGACGACGGCGCTCCCGCACTCGCGCCGGCCACGGGCGTCATACACGACGGCCCCCTCGTCGCTCAGGTCGACGAAGACGGTGAGGAACGGGTACGCGATCATGGCGATGTCGCCGAACGGTGCGGGGGGCCGCTGCCGGAACCCGGCCATGTGCACCCCCGGCAGCCGATCCGCCGGCCGCGGCACCGCGATTTCCACGGCCGCCCAGTCGAACGGTCCCCCTGTCGGCAGCATGCCGTCAGCCTAGGCCTCGGGAACGGCCGGCGGGATGCCCGCGACCGTGCCGGTGAAAGCCAGCAGCAGGTCGCCGGTCACGTCCGGGGCCTCGATGAGCGGGACATGCCCGACGCCGGGCAGCATCTCGATACGTGTGTTCGGCACCGTGTCGTACTGCCGCGCGGACGACGGCTCCCAGCGGCGGTCGCCCTCACCGAAAACGACCAGCACGGGCACCGGTCTTGGCAGGGCGGCCAGCCGCTCGGGCACGCTCCGTTCGGCGAGATAGGCACTGTTGGCGCGCAGCACCTTGCGGAACGCGCGGTAGGTGGTGCCCCGCACGTCGGCGACCAGTTGGTCGGGCACGTCGACCGGACGGGCCGCGGTCGCCCGGATGCCGCCGCGTATCCACGCGTCGGAGCGCAGCGACCACAGCAGCGGCCCGAACGGCGGACCGAGCAGCACCCGCAGCAGGAGCGGCTGGCGCAGCAGCGCGTCGAGGCTCGGTCCGGTGCTGACCAGGGCGAGCGCTGCCACCAGGTCGGGGCGCTGTTCGGCGAGGGCCGTGGCGACGTAGCCCCCGCTGGAGTGCCCGGCCACGGCGACCCCGGTGAGTTCCAGACTGTCGAGGAGCGCCGCCACCTCGGCCGCCTGCTCGGGCACGGCGTAGGACGACGCGGGTGGTGAGTGGCCGCATCCCGGAAGATCGACCCGGATGACGTGCCGACGGGCGGCGAGCGCCGGGACCATCAGATCCCAGGAGGCACCCGCGGCACCTGAACCGTGGATGAGCAACAGCGGCGGCGCGTGCCGCGGCCCGTCGTGCGTCACCTGCATCCCGTGCGTGTACGTGTACTGGACGTCGTACTTCTTCATGCGAACCACGGTGCACCGACGGTCGGACGCCCGTCTTGGACAAATGTTCCCGTGACCTGTCGTGGAGGAGTACGCCGGAAAGACCGCCCGCCCATTACCTTCCAAGTAGAGCCCGAACGGGGCTCGTGGCCTCCGGGGCCGGTATGGCTCTTTGCCCCTGTCGTGGATGATCCGGGGGGTGCTG
>NZ_JBHWHV010000026.1:0-121620 GCF_042732375.1 Streptomyces sp. NPDC059785 | reverse complement strand
GGGGTTGGGTGTGTTTCACGTGAAACACACCCAACCCCCGCCCCGCGGAGATCAGTTGACAGCGATCAGTTGACAGCGATCAGTTGGTGCCGATGCGCGCCAGCAGGTCGACGATCCGGTCCTGCACCTCGGTACTGGTCGAGCGCTCGGCGAGGAACAGCACCGTCTCCCCCGCGGCCAGCCGAGGCAGTTCGCTCTGGTCGACGGCGGCGGTGTAGACGACGAGCGGCGTGCGGTTGAGCTGGCCGTTCGCGCGCAGCCAGTCGACGATCCCGGCCTGCCGGCGCCGGACCTGCATCAGGTCCATCACCACGAGGTTCGGACGCATCTGCGCGGCCAGTGTCACCGCGTCCGCGTCGGACGCGGCCCGCGCGACCTGCATACCGCGCCGCTCCAGCGTCGCCGTGAGCGCCAGCGCGATCTCCCCGTGCTCCTCGATGAGCAGCACCCGCGGCGGATGCTGCTCCGAGTCGCGCGGGGCGAGCGCCTTCAGCAGGACGGCCGGATCGGCGCCGTACGCCGCCTCGCGCGTCGCCTGGCCGAGGCCCGCCGTCACCAGGACCGGGACCTCCGCGGCGACCGCCGCCTGGCGCAGCGACTGGAGCGCGGTGCGGGTGATCGGGCCGGTCAGAGGGTCGACGAAGAGCGCGGCCGGGAAGGCGGCGATCTGTGCGTCGACCTCCTCGCGCGAGTGCACGATGACGGGCCGGTAGCCGCGGTCGCTGAGCGCCTGCTGCGTCGTCACGTCCGGCGCGGGCCAGACGAGCAGCCGCCGCGGGTTGTCCAGCGGCTCCGGGGGCAGCTCGTCGTCCATGGGCCGTGGCTGGGGCTGGTCGGCGACCTCGATGGCACCGCCGGGGCCGTCGAGCGGCTCGGGCCCTTCATCCGCGTTCTCGTCCGGCGCCCCTATGGCGTACGAGCGCCCGGCGCCCTCGGTGCCGACGGCCGCGCGGGGGGCGGCCGGTCCGGTCCCCGGGTGCTGCCGGGCACCGGTCTCCGGACGCTCGGCCACGGCGTCGGGACGCGTGCCGAGCTTGCGGCGGCGTCCGGAACCGTTGGTCTGGTGCGGGGGCGGAGTGGGCGTCTGCGATTGCGACTGTGCCTGCGGCTGCGCGCCGGGCTGCTGCGCCGCCGCCTGGTTGGGCGGATGCGGTTGGCTGGTCTGAGAGGTCTGGGTGGTCTGTGCGGGCTGCTGATGGGGCTGGTTCGGCGGGGCCTGGCGGCCGAACGGCACCCCCTGGCCCAGCGTCCGCACGTTGAACGCACGGCCCTGCGTCGAGTTCGGGTCCACCGGCACGGCGGCCTCGGCGGGCAGCGGCTGCGCCGCCCTGGCCGGCACGGCGCGTTCCGGCGGCAGCGGCGTACCGGGGGCAGGGGTCTGCCCGATCCCCGCCTGCTCCTGAGCAACCGGCTGACCGGCCGGACCGGCCGGACCAGACGGACCGGGCTGACCGGGCTGGGCAGGAGGGGCCTGGTCGGGCAGGGGCTGGGCGGGCGCGACCGGCCCGAGCGCCGCCCTCGGCACGGCGACGGGCTCAGCGGCGACCGGCTGCGCGCCCATCTGCGGTGCGCCTGCCTGCGATGCGCCCGCCTGAGGCGCGGCCTGCTGCGGATTGCCCTGCTGCGGATGACCTTGCTGCTGTGCCACGGCCGGTGCGGCCACCGGCTGTCCGGGCATCGGCTGTCCGGGCATCGGCTGTGCCGCACTCGGCTGCCCGGGAACGGCCTGCCCGGCGGTGTTCGGCACCTGCGCGGGCACGCCCGCCGTGTCCGTCTGCGGCTCCGGCGCTGCCGGGCGGGCCCGGCGCCGCCCGGTCGGTGCCGGTACCGGATGCGGCTGCGGCGGAGTGTGGTCATCGGCCGGATCGTGCGCCACTGCGTCGTGCGCCACCGCGTCGTGGCGGCCGTCGTCCGTCGGGACACCGGCGGCAGACAGGGCGCCGGGACCTGCGGACACGGCTCCGGCAGCAGGTGCGGGTGTGGGTGCCGTCGCCGGTGCGGGTACGTCGGGTCCGGCAGCCGTCACGGGCGCCTCGGCCGCGGCGTACTCCGGTGAGCGGTCCGCCTCGGCAGGCGGCAGCGCGAACACCGTACGGGCGCCGGCCTCCTGCGCGGCGGCGCGCTCCGCGGCGGCGGCCAGGGCGCGCCGGCGGCGTCCGGTCGGCTGCCCGGCGGCGGCCACTTCTGCGGAACCACCGTCGGGCGCGTTCTGCGGCGTGTTCTGAGATGGGTTCTGCGGTGCGTTCTGGAGTGCGTTCTGGGGTGCGGGCAGCGCCGGTGGCAGGGCGTGCTGCTCGCCGCCGTGCCGGGCACGCCGGCCCGACGGAGCGGGTACGCCCTGCGGAGGCACCGCCGGCCCCAGGCCCGTGCCCGCGGCGGCGGTCCCGGCGGCGTGTTCGCCCGCCATGACGACGGCGCCCTCGGAGACACCACCGGCGCCAGCGACACCACCGGCGCCAGCGACACCTTCGGTGCTCCCGGCGCCGCCCTCCTCGACCGGACTCGGCCGTCCCCGGCGGCGCCCGGTGCCGCCGGAAGACCCGCCGGACGCTCCGCCGGTCTCCTCGGCCTCGGGTCCGGCGCCCTGCGCGGGCACCGGCACCGGCATCTCACCGGTCGCCGGTTCGGCCGCCCGCCGACGGCGCCGGCCGGTGGGCGCGGAGCCCGGGTCATCGGCGGACTGCTCGGCGCCGCCCGCCGCGACCTCGCTCTCCAGGAAGGCGTCCACGGAGGCCCGCCGGGCCCGCCGCCGTCCGCCGCCCTGCCGCGAGGCCTGCTCGGGAAGCGCGACCTCGGCGCCGGAAGCCTCCCCGGCCGGGGCCGCGGCGGGGACCGGAGCCGCGGCCGCAACCGCGCCCGCGCCACCGCCGAGCGGCACCTCCAGCACGAACGCGCTGCCGCTCATCCCCGGCACCTCGTGCGTCTGGAGCACACCGCCGTGCGCCCGCACGATGCCCCGGACGATCGGCTCGTGCACCGGGTCGCCCCCGGAGTAAGGCCCGCGGACCTCGATCCGGACGACCTCACCGCGCTGCGCCGCCGCTACGACGACCGTGTTGTCGAGGTAACCGCCCGCCGAGACCGGTGCGTTGCCCGTCGCGTCGACCCCCGCCACGTCCGCGACGAGGTGGGCGAGCGCGGTGGCGAGCAGACTGGCGTCGACCTCCGCTTCGATGGGCGGCGCGTGCACCGCGAACTGCACCCGGCCGGGCCCGATCAGCTCGACGGCACCGTCGACACCGGCCGCCACGACCGCGTCGAGCATGACCTTCGTACGGGAGATCTGCCCGGTACCGGCGTCCAGCCGCTGATAACCGAGCACGTTGTCGACGAGCGTGGTGATCCGGGAGTAACCGGCCGCGAGGTGGTGGAGCACCTGGTTGGCCTCGGGCCAGAGCTGGCCCGCGTCGTCCGCGGCCAGCGCGGACAGCTCACCGCGGAGCTGGTCGAGCGGCCCGCGCAGCGACTGGCCCAGCACGGCGAGCAACTGGTCGTGGCGGGCGGCCAGCGCCTCGTAACGGTCCTTCTCGCGCTCGGCGAGCGCCGCGTAGCGGTCGTCGCCCGCGGCGAGTTCCTCCGCGTGCTGCTCGCGCACCTCGGCGAGCTCGGCGTCGTGCCGCTCGCGCAGCTTCTCCAGCTCGTCGGCGTGCTCGTCCGCGAGCCGTGCCAGTTCCTCGGTGTGCCGGGCCGTCTCGGCGTCCTTCTCCTCGGCGAGGCTCTCGTACGGCCGCCGGTCGGTGAACGTCATCACGGCGCCCACGAGCTGGTCGCCGTCGCGCACCGGCGCGGTCGTCAGGTCGACCGAGACCTTCTCGCCGCCCTTGGACCACAGCACCTGCCCGCGCACCCGGTGCTTGCGCCCGGAGCGCAGGGTGTCGGCGAGCGGCGACTCCGCGTACGCGAAGGGCTCGCCGTCCGAGCGGGAGTGCAGGATGAGCGCGTGCAGGTCCTGGCCGCCGAGGTCGCTGGCCCGGTAACCCAGTATCTGGGCGGCGGCCGGATTGACGAGGACGACCCGGCCATCGGTGTCGGTGCCGACGACGCCCTCGGAGGCGGCGCGCAGGATCATCTCGGTCTGCCGTTGCGAACGCGCGAGTTCGGCCTCGGTGTCGACGGTGCCCGACAGGTCGCGTACGACCAGCATGAGCAGCTCGTCGCCGGTGTAGCCGTGGCCGTCGTACGCCTGCTGGCCGTTCTCGAGATTCGCACTCGTGACTTCGACGGGGAACTCGCTCCCGTCGGTCCGCCGGGCGACCATCCGGGTCGGCTTGGTCCGTCCGCTCGGGTCGATGGCCTCCGGGCGCCGCATCGAGCCGGGGATCAGCCGGGAGTCGAAATGCGGCAGCAGATCGAGCAGGCCCCGCCCCACCAACGCCGTCCCCGGGGCCTCGAAGGCCTCCAGGGCGATGGTGTTCGCGTTGACGACCGTCCCATTGGCGTTGACCAGTACCAACGCGTCGGGCAGCGCGTCGAGTATGGCTGCGAGGCGAGCAGCGCCTCGGGATGGCCTGCTGCTCACGAGACGCTTCCTCCCTGTTACCGCACCTTGCCGACCGCGAGAGCCATCTTGCCAACCGGCCCGCAGCGTGTCACGCGAGGGAGTCTACGGGCTGGGGTTGCGCTCGCGATGCCGGATGAGAGGGAGGTCGCACGCAGAAGCGACGCAGAAGCTGTGACTTCGCATTTCCGCCCGCGGAACCATGACTTGGACATGGCCCAGCCGTGCCGCGCCCGTGCCCTGGCTGTGCGAGCCGGCGGGCGGACGACGGTGAAAGGCAGGACGGACAGGCTGAACACACCGGACGTCAGGGACATGGCGGACATGGCGAACGCGACGAACATGACGAACGCGATGAACATGACGAAGCGATGCCGGACATCTCGGACCCGGCTGGTGTGTCGCACGGGCCGGCGCCCTAGGAGCTCAGATCGGGCAGCAGCGGCACGAGCGCGTCCCAGCGGCTGATCCGGCACCCGTCACCGCGGTCGTACGTCGCGTCGACGGGGCGCCCGGCCCAGGTGCCGGTGATGTGCGCGGTGGCCGGGCCGCCGTACTTCATGGTGCACACCCTCCCCTCGGGCACGGGGGCGAAGGGGCTGGCGCCCCACCGGGTGGCGCGGTCGAGCCGGTCGCAGGCGCCCCGTACGTCGGGATGGTCGCCGCCGTCCGGATGACAGGCCAGCTCGTACGTCCCGTCGGCGTCACCCGCGTGCCGGACGGTGACGCGCAGACGATCCCCACCGCCCCCGGCAGGGACGGAAGGGGGCGCGAGCGGCACGGAGAACGAACCGTCCGCCGGAAGCACCGTGCCGGGCGCGGCGTGCGAGTCACCCGGCGCGAAGGGAACCGCACCGGATGCTGCGCATGCCGCACTCGTCGCGGAGGTCAGGGCGGCGACGGAGGCGACGGCCGCGAGGGCAACCCGGCGTTCGACTCGGCGTCCGGCTCGGCGTCCGATCCGGCGGTTGACCCGACGGCCGATCCGGCGACCCGTCTCCAAGGGCATGACAGGACTCATACCGGGACTAACGCCGCACGGCCCGCGTGGTTGCGCCGCGCCACGGGGGCTTTGCCCTGCGGCCTTCCCGCCTAGTACCGTGGGAGCCGATTGGTGACACCCCACTCGGCTGTGTCATCATCTGCACGCACCACTCGCGCTCGCGCGGTGGCTGTGCTGGAGGCGTCGCCTAGTCCGGTCTATGGCGCCGCACTGCTAATGCGGTTTGGGACTTAAATCCCATCGAGGGTTCAAATCCCTCCGCCTCCGCGCCGAGTCCCGAAGCCCCGGTCATCCCGACCGGGGCTTCGGTCGTTCTCGGACCGCAGACTCGCTCCGAACGGCGTTTCCGCAGCTCAGGCCGGGTGCGGGAAACGGATTTCGCCTCAGGGCGCCAGTCATGTAATGTTGTTCCCGCAACGCCGACCAGGCAGAAAAGCCCGGAAGGAAGAGCACCACAACAGAACACGCAAGCACTCGTAGCTTAACGGATAGAGCATCTGACTACGGATCAGAAGGTTGCAGGTTCGAATCCTGCCGAGTGCACATGAGGCAAGGGCCCCGGAGAAATCCGGGGCCCTTGGTGTTTGTCGGGTGTCAGGGGCAGGTCTCGGGTTCCTGGGGTTCGGGGTTGTCGGGGGTTGGGGTGAGGGTGGCCGGGCGCGGCAGCCGCGCGCGCCCTCGAATGTCAGTGGGGGCGCCTACGCTCGGGGTGATGGGACGGGTGTGGAGTTGTTCGGGGCTGCGGTGGTCGGCGGACGGCCCGGTGCTGATGTGGGGCGGCGGTAAGGGCAGCGCGCTGGCCCGGGGGATGCGGGTGGCCTTCGCGGTGGCGGACGGGGCCGTGCGGACATGCGTGGGTGCGCGGGGGTACGCATGTCCGGTACGGGCCGCCGTGCCGGGGCGCAGTACCGGCGGGCGGTGCGAGGAGTGCGCACGGCTTGAGCGGGCGCACTCCGTCGCCGCCGACACCCTCGCCGACGACCCGCGGCCGTACCACGTGTACCTGGCCTGGTTCGGGCCCGGCATGGTCAAGGTGGGGATCACGGGAGTCGGACGGGGTTCCGCGCGGCTGCTGGAACAGGGGGCCGTCACCTTCAGCTGGCTGGGACGCGGACCGTTGATGGCCGCGCGGCGGGCGGAGGAACTGCTGCGGGCCGCACTGCGCGTCCCCGACCGGATCCCGTACGCCGAGAAGCGGGCGGTGCGGGCCGTACTGGCCGGCGGCGGTACGGAGACGGACGCGGATGCGGAGACGGAAGGGGTGGCCGAGCTCGCCGGGTTGCACGAGCTCGCCGGGCGGCTCGACGCGTGGCCCGAGTCGTTGGAGCGGTTGCCGTTCCGGCCGGTGGACCACACGGGGGTGTTCGGGCTGGCGGGGCTGCCGCCCGCCGCGGGCGTCGTGGGCGAGCTGGTCGCCGGGGGCGCCCTCGGCGGGGAGCTGCTCGCCGCCGCCGGGCCCGACCTGCATCTCGCGACCGGCCGCGGTGTCGTCGTACTGGACACCCGGCTGATGCCGGGCTGGGAGCTGACTGCGACGGACGCCTCGGGCGCCGGGAGCGGGGGTGGTGGGGACGGCGGGGCGTCGGGCTTCCCGCTGCGGGAGTTGAAGGCGGCGGGGAGACCGAGCGTGCAGGACGGGCTGTTCTGAGGGAGGCGTGCGGGTGGAGGAGGGGCGCGCCCTGAGGGAGGGGGCTGAGGACGGCGGGAAGCGCGGGCGTGCAGGACAGGTTGTTTCGAGCGCTACGCATCGTGCCGGGTGGGCTGTTTCGAGCGCTACGCATCGTGCCGGGTGGGCTGTTTCGAGCGCTACGCATCGCGCGGGGTGTGCTGTTTCGAGCGCTATGCGTCACGCGGGGTGGGCTGTTTCGAGCGCTACGCGTCACGCGGGGTGGGCCGTTCGAAGCCGTACGCGGGGCCGCCGGCCGACCGTTCCAGGCGGCGGCTCTGGACGGCAGTCCCGTCAGCCCCGGAAAGTGGCCGCATGAGCGATCACCTCGAAGCCCCCGACGGTGCCGTGCCCGACGGTGCCGTGCCCGGCCTCGCCGCCCCCGACGCCGTCCAGCCATCCCCCGCCCCATCCCCCGTACGGGCATCCCCCGTACGTGACCCGGACGTCCCGGAGGCGGATGCCGTGCGGCGGTTCTGGGCGGGGCTCGGGCTGCCCGGGCTCGTCGACGTGCACACGCACTTCATGCCCGAGCGGGTGCTCCGTAAGGTCTGGGGCTACTTCGACGCGCTCGGCCCGCTGACCGGCGGCGTCGAGTGGCCGATCACGTACCGCGCCGAAGAGGCGGAACGCCTCGCGCTGCTACGGGGGTTCGGGGTAAGTGCCTTCACCGCGATGCTCTACCCGCACAAGGCCGGCATGGCCCGGTGGCTGAACGGCTGGGCCGCCGACTTCGCGCGCCGCACGCCCGACTGCCTGCACACCGCGACCCTCTTCCCGGAGCCGGGCGTCGAGGCGTACGTGCGCGAGGCGGTCGACGCGGGTGCCCGGGTCTTCAAGGCGCACGTCCAGGTGGGGGCGTACGACCCGGCGGACGAGCTGCTGGATCCGGTGTGGGGGTTCCTCGCCGGGGCGGGCGTCCCGGTCGTGATGCACTGCGGGTCAGGGCCCGCTCCGGGCAAGCACACCGGGCCCGAGCCGGTCGCCCGGGTGCTGGCCCGGCACCCGCGGCTGCGGCTCGTCGTGGCGCACCTCGGGATGCCCGAGTACGAGGACTTCCTCGGGCTTGCGGAGCGGTACGCGGAGGTGCGGCTCGACACGACGATGGCGTTCACCGACTTCAGCGAGCGGTTCGCGCCGTTCCCGCGCCGGGCGCTGGGGCGGCTCGCGGACCTCGGCGACCGGGTGCTGCTCGGCACGGACTTCCCCAACATCCCCTACGGGTACGTCCATCAGCTCAATGTTCTGGAGCGCCTCAACCTCGGCGACGACTGGCTGCGGGCGGTCTGCCACGACAACGGCGCCCGACTGTTCGGCCTCCCGACCTCACCGCGGACGGCCCCACCGCCGACGGCCCCGCGGCCCTGACCCGCAGGCCTGTCCCCGCGGCCCTGACCCGCCGCCCCAGCCCCGCCCGGACCGCGGCCCCACCGCCGACGGCCCCGAAGCCCTGCCCCGCGGCCCTGACCCGCAGGCCTGTCCCCGCAGCCCTGACCCGCCGCCCCCAGCCCCGCCCGGACCGCGGCCCCACCCACACCCCACACCCCGCTCCACCCGCTAAGGAAGCTCACAGCCCACTCCAAGCCGACCGCCTCGCGCGCACCCCCTCCACCGCCGCCCGAAAAGCGCCCGCACCCCTTGCGGCGCCCGGGCTGTGGGTATCTGCCGGGTGTTCCCTGAGAGGCGCCTGTGAATTTCTCAGAAAAATCACAGGTTCCCGAAAGGGTGCTCTCAGCGGCGCGCACCAATGTGTGGGCTATGACCACGACCTCGCCCCAGGGGCGCACCGAACTGCTGAGGCCGGACGGGAGCCCCGTCCGCGTGCTGGTGGTGGACGACGAGCTGTCCATCACCGAGCTGCTTTCCATGGCCCTTCGCTACGAAGGCTGGCAGATCCGCAGCGCGGGTGACGGACAGGGGGCGGTACAGACCGCCCGCGAGTTCCGGCCCGACGCCGTGGTGCTGGACATGATGCTGCCCGACATGGACGGGCTGACGGTGCTCGGCCGCCTTCGCCGCGAGCTCCCCGACGTGCCGGTCCTCTTCCTGACGGCCAAGGACGCCGTCGAGGACCGGATCGCCGGGCTGACCGCGGGCGGCGACGACTACGTCACCAAGCCCTTCAGCCTGGAAGAGGTCGTGGCCCGGCTGCGCGGGCTGATCCGCCGTTCCGGCGCCGCGGACCGCCGCAGCGACTCCGTGCTGGTCGTCGGGGACCTCACCCTCGACGAGGACAGCCACGAGGTGTCGCGGGCCGGGGTGAACATCCACCTGACGGCCACCGAGTTCGAGCTGCTGCGCTTCCTGATGCGCAATCCGCGCCGGGTGCTCAGCAAGGCGCAGATACTCGACCGCGTGTGGTCGTACGACTTCGGCGGCCAGGCCAACGTCGTCGAGCTCTACATCTCCTACCTGCGGCGGAAGATCGACGCGGGCCGGGAGCCGATGATCCACACCCGGCGCGGCGCCGGTTACCTGATCAAGCCCGCGGTCTCATGACGGGACGACGACGGCCGCGGGGGCAGCGGCGGGTCCGACAGCCGCGCACGCTGCGGACGCGGCTCGTCGTCGGGGCGGTCGCGCTGATCGCCGTGGTGTGCACCGCCATCGGTACCGTGACGACCATCGCGCTCGGCTCCCACCTGTACGAGCAGCTCGACAAGTCGGTGGCCGAGGTCGCCATGCGCGCGTCGGGGCCGCCCCAGGTGCCCGACAAGGATGCCGGTCCTGACAACCGGCTGCCGCAGGGCGACGACGGCTCCGCCGACAAGGCCGTCCTGGACTTCGTGACCAAGGGTCCGCAGCAGGTCGGCACGGTGGGCGCCGTGGTGGGCAGCGACGGCGGCATCACCGAGGCCGAGGTCAGCACCGAGAAGCAGAGCACGGACGACCGGCCGCAGATCCAGGGCAAGGACCTCACCGACGCGCAGCTCGCCGCGCTGGGCTCGGTCTCGCGCGACAGCAAGGTGCACACGGTCGACCTGCCCGGGCTCGGCGAGTACCGGGTCCAGTACACGAGCGGTGTGCACGGGGCGTACCTCGTGGGGCTGCCGACCGCGGACGTCGCCAACACCGTCAACACCCTCATCCTCGTCGAGGTGAGCGTCACCGCCGCCGGGCTCGTCGCCGCCGGTATCGCCGGCACGGTCCTCGTCGGCATCGCCCTGCGCCCGCTGCGCAAGGTCGCCGCGACCGCCACCCGCGTCTCCGAACTGCCGCTGCACAGCGGCGAGGTGACCCTCTACGACCGGGTGCCCGAGTCCGAGGCCGACCCGCACACCGAGGTCGGCCGGGTCGGCGCCGCCCTGAACCGGATGCTCGACCACGTGCACGGCGCCCTGCACGCGCGCCAGCAGAGCGAGATGCGCGTCCGGCAGTTCGTCGCGGACGCGAGTCATGAGCTGCGCACGCCGCTGGCCTCCATCCGCGGCTACGCCGAGCTGACCCGGCGCGGCCGGGAACAGACCGGGCCCGACACCCGGCACGCCCTCGGCCGGATCGAGTCCGAGGCCGGGCGCATGACCCTGCTCGTCGAGGATCTGCTGCTGCTCGCCCGGCTCGACGCGGGCCGCCCCCTCCAGTACGACCAGACCGACCTCGTACCGCTCGTCATCGACGCGGTGAGCGACGCGCGGGCGGCCGGGCGCGACCACAACTGGCGGCTCGAGCTGCCCGAGGAGCCGGCCCTGGTGTCGGCGGACGCGGCCCGGCTTCAGCAGGTACTGGTCAATCTGTTTGCCAATGCGCGTACGCACACACCGCCGGGAACGACCGTGACGGCCCGTGTGCACCGGTACGGGCCGTGGTTGTGCGTGGACGTCCAGGACGACGGGCCCGGCATCCCCGCGGACCTGCTGCCGCGCGTTTTCGAGCGGTTCGCCCGCGGTGACTCCTCGCGGTCCCGGGCCTCCGGCTCGACCGGGCTCGGGCTCGCCATCGTGCAGGCCGTCGCGGACGCACACGGCGGCGCCGTGACCGTCGACAGCGTCCCCGGACGCACGGTGTTCACCGTCCATTTGCCTGCGCTTGTCGTCGAAACGAATTCGCAAACGTACTCACAGGCACACCACAGTGCCACCACATGGGTGTAACAGGGCAGTTGACGAATGTCGGTGTCATGCGAACCGACTCTTCTCCCGGCAACCTGCCGGCGCGGGAGCACCTCCCGGCCGGAAATGCCGGTACGCCTGTCCTGGACGTAGTGATCCCCGTCTACAACGAGGAGAAGGACCTCCAGCCATGTGTGCGGCGGCTGCACGAGCACCTCGCGCGCACCTTCCCGTACGCCTTCCGCATCACGATCGCGGACAACGCGTCCACGGACACCACACCGCTGGTGGCCGCCCGGCTGGAGTCGGAGATCGCCGAGGTCAGGTCCTTCCGTCTGGAGCAGAAGGGCCGCGGACGGGCCCTGCGCACCGTCTGGTCGGCCTCGGACGCCCCGGTCCTCGCCTACATGGACGTGGATCTGTCCACCGACCTCAACGCCCTGCTGCCGCTGGTGGCGCCGCTGATCTCCGGCCACTCGGACCTGGCGATCGGCTCCCGGCTCGCCCGCTCCTCGCGGGTGGTGCGCGGCGCCAAGCGCGAGTTCATCTCCCGCACCTACAACCTGATCCTGCGCGGCTCGCTCCAGGCCCGCTTCTCCGACGCCCAGTGCGGCTTCAAGGCGATCCGCCGTGACGTCGCCCAGGTGCTGCTGCCGCTCGTCGAGGACTCCGGCTGGTTCTTCGACACCGAGATGCTGGTGCTCGCCGAGCGGGCCGGGCTGCGCATCCACGAGGTGCCGGTCGACTGGGTCGACGACCCGGACTCGACGGTGCACATCGTCAAGACGGCCACCGACGACCTCAAGGGCGTCTGGCGCGTCGGCCGCGCCCTGGCCACCGGCTCGCTGCCGCTCGACCGGCTCGCCCGGCCCTTCGGCGACGACCCGCGCGACCGCGACCTGACCGACGTACCGCGCGGGCTCGCCCGCCAGCTGGTCGGCTTCTGCGTGGTGGGCGCCCTGTCCACCCTCTTCTACCTGCTGCTCTACTCCGTCTTCCGGAGCTTCTCGGGGCCGCAGATCGCCAACGCGCTCGCCCTGCTCGTCTCGGCGGTCGCCAACACCGCGGCCAACCGGCGGCTGACCTTCGGCGTACGCGGCCGGGACCGCGCCGTGCGCCACCAGGTCCAGGGTCTCGTGGTGTTCGGCATCGGACTCGTCCTCACCAGCGGCTCGCTCTTCGCCCTGAACGCCGCGACCGACGAGCCCGCGCACTCCACGGAACTGGCGGTGCTGATCGCCGCCAACCTCGCGGCGACGGTGCTGCGGTTCCTGCTCTTCCGGGCCTGGGTCTTCCCCGACCGCGGTGACGCCCCGGCCTCCACGGTCGTGATGACGCACAACCCGGCCTCGCCCACCTACTCCACGGCCGGCGCCCCGGCCCACCAGCACGGCCCGCTGCCGCAGCGCCCCGCGGCGCCGTACCCCGGCGACCGGCAGGGCCCGCCCGCGCCGTACGACACGACCGCCCAGTTCCGCGCCGGTGACGCCGCGGGCCGCACGTGGGGGGACGCGACGCTGCACATGCAGAAGGTGCCCCCGCACGGACACGATCCGAGGACCACACGATGACGACCCAGTCCGAACCGACCCACCAGGAGGCGCTCAGTCCCTCCTGGGGGCCGCCCGGCACGGCGGAACCCGGAGTCCAGGGGACAGCCGCCGCCGACTCCGGTGAGCCCCGGCAGCCCTTCCTGCGCCGCGTGTGGCGCGGCCGGCCCGAGGACCCGCGCTGGGCCCGACCCGCGCTCCTCGCCCTGCTGCTCGTCACCGGAGTGCTCTACCTGTACGACCTGAGCGCCTCCGGGTACGCCAACTCCTTCTACTCGGCGGCCGTCCAGGCCGGCAGCGAGAGCTGGAAGGCCTTCTTCTTCGGCTCGTCCGACGCGGCCAACTCGATCACCGTCGACAAGCCCCCGGCCGCCCTGTGGCCGATGGCCCTGTCGGTCCGGATCTTCGGTCTGAGCTCCTGGGCGATCCTCGTTCCCGAGGTCCTCATGGCCGTCGCCACGGCCGGCGTCCTGTACGCGGCCCTGCGCCGCCGCTTCGGCCCGGCGGCCGGTCTGATCGCGGGCGCGGTGTTCGCGCTCACGCCCGTCGCCGCGCTGATGTTCCGCTTCAACAACCCGGACGCGCTGCTCGCGCTGCTGATGACGGTCACCGTCTACTGCGTGGTCCGCGCCCTGGAGGACGGCCGCACCAAGTGGCTGGTGTGGGCGGGTGTCGCGGTCGGCTTCGCCTTCCTGGCCAAGACCCTCCAGGCATTCCTGATCCTGCCGCCGCTGGCGGTCCTGTACGCGGTGTGCGCGCCGGTCAAGGTGAAGAAGCGGTTCGCGCAGCTCGGGCTCTCCGCCCTGGCCATGGTGGTGGCCGGTGGCTGGTGGGTCGCGATCGTCGAGCTGTGGCCCGCGTCGTCCCGGCCGTACATCGGCGGCTCGCAGAACAACTCGTTCCTGGAGCTGACCTTCGGCTACAACGGGCTCGGCCGGATCAACGGCGAGGAGACCGGCAGCGTCGGCGGCGGTGGCGGAGGCGGCACCGGGCAGTGGGGCGAGACCGGCTGGGACCGGATGTTCAACTCCGAGATCGGCAGCCAGATCTCCTGGCTGCTCCCCGCCGCGCTGATCCTGCTGGTCGCGGGGCTCGTGCTCACCCGGAAGGCCGCGCGCACGGACCTGGTCCGCGGCTCGTTCCTCGCCTGGGGCGGCTCGCTGCTGATGACCACGCTGGTCTTCAGCTACATGGCGGGCATCTTCCACCAGTACTACACGGTGGCCCTGGCCCCGTACATCGCCGCAGTGGTCGGCATGGGCGCGGTGGCGCTGTGGCGGGAGCGCTCCCGGCTGTGGGTCTCGCTCACCCTGGCCGCCGCGGTCACCGCGACCGCGGCCTGGGGCTACGTGCTCCTCAACCGCACCCCCGACTACCTGCCCTGGCTGAAGTGGCTGGTGCTGATCGGCGGCCTGACCGGCGCGCTCGGCCTGATCTTCGTGACCCGGCTGAGCCGGCAGCTGGCCCTCGCGGTGGTCGGGCTGAGCCTCGCCGCCTCGGTCGCGGGTCCGACCGCGTACACGCTGTCCACGCTGAACACCGGGCACACCGGGTCGATCGTGACGGCCGGTCCGTCGGGCGCGAGCATGATGGGCGGCGGCGGCCGGGGCGGCGGTCCCGGTGGCGGTGGCGGTGGCTTCCCCGGTGGCGGCGGCCAGAACCAGCAGGGCGGCGGCAACTCCCAGCAGGGCGGCGGCATGGGCCAGCCCCCGACCGGTGGCAACGGCGGCGGCTTCCCCGGTGGCGGCCAGAACCAGCAGGGCGGCGGCAGCTCCCAGCAGGGTAATGGTCAGAGCCAGGGCAACGGCCAGGGCCAGGGCAACGGCCAGAACCAGCAGGGCGGTATGGGCGGTCCCATGGGCGAGGGCGGCATGGGCGGCGGCGGCATGGGCGGTCTGCTCAACGGCGCGACCGTCAGCTCCAAGGCCAAGAAGCTCCTGACGGCCGACTCCGACGACTACACCTGGGTCGCCGCGTCCATCGGCTCCCAGAACGCCGCGAGCTACCAGCTCGCCACCGGCAAGCCCGTGATGGCGATCGGCGGCTTCAACGGCACGGACCCGTCCCCGACGCTGGCCCAGTTCAAGAAGTACGTGAAGGAAGGCAAGATCCACTACTTCATCGGGGGCGGCAGCATGGGCGGCGGCAGCAGCGACAGCGGCAGCTCCTCCCAGATCACCTCGTGGGTCGAGAAGAACTTCAAGGAGGTGACGGTCGGTTCGGCCACGTTCTACGACCTGACCCAGGCGAAGAGCTGACGGACCGATCCCGTACGGAAGCGGTCTCATGGACCAGGGCGGTGGCCCGGGGCGCATCAGTGCCCCGGGCCACCGCCCTTCCGCATGTCACCGGCACCGCCGATAATCGGCTGTACGGCGTACGGGGAGCGTTCTACGGTGTATGGCGCACGCTCACGTACGCCGTAGAAGACCGAGAAAGGGGCCCCATGACGGCACAGGCACAGTCACATTCACCGGCGGACGCCGGCGGCACCGCGGCCCCCCAGGGGCATCCGCAGCGCTGGCTGATCCTCGGCGTCATCTGTCTCGCGCAGCTCACCGTGCTGCTCGACAACACCGTCCTGAACGTCGCCATCCCCTCGCTCACCCGGGAGCTCGGCGCGGGCACCGCCGACATCCAGTGGATGATCAACGCGTACTCGCTGGTGCAGTCCGGACTGCTGCTCACCGCGGGGAGCGCGGCGGACCGCTACGGCCGCAAGAAGATGCTGATCGCCGGGCTGGCGCTGTTCGGCATCGGCTCCCTGGTGGCCGGACTGGCCGACTCCACCGGGCAGCTGATCGCGGCGAGAGCCGGCATGGGCGTCGGCGGCGCGCTGCTGCTGACCACCACGCTCGCCGTCGCGATGCAGATCTTCACGCCCGGTGAGCACCCGAAGGCCATCGGCATCTGGAGCGCCGTCAACGCGCTCGGCTTCGCGGTGGGCCCGCTGCTCGGCGGCTTCATGCTCGGCCACTTCTGGTGGGGCGCGATCTTCCTGGTCAACCTGCCGGTGGCGGCGCTCGGACTGCTCGCGGTCGTGGCCCTCGTACCGGAGTCGAAGAACCCCCAGGGCGACCGCCCCGACCTGCTCGGCGCGCTGCTGTCCACCGTCGGCATGACCGCACTCGTCTTCGCGATCATCTCCGGCCCCGAGCACGGCTGGACCTCCGGCCGGGTGCTCGCCACGGCGGCCCTCGCGGCCCTCGTCCTCGCCCTCTTCGCGTACTGGGAGAGCCGGATCCCGTACCCCATGCTCGATCTGCACTTCTTCCGCGACCGGCGCTTCAGCGGGGCTGTCGCGGGAGCCGTGCTGATCACCTTCGGGATGGGCGGCGCGCTGTTCCTGCTCACCCAGCACCTCCAGTTCGTCCTGGGATACGGGCCGCTGGAGGCCGGGCTGCGCACCGCGCCGCTCGCCCTGACCGTGGTGGCGCTCAACTTCACCGGTCTGTCGGCGAAGTGGACCGCGAAGCTCGGCACACCGGTCTCGATCGCGCTCGGCATGGTGCTGATGTCGGGCGGCCTGGTGTCGATCGCGACGCTCGCCGCGCACGGTTACACGGGCACCCTGCTCGGGCTGCTGCTGATCGGCGCGGGCTGCGCCGTCGCCAACCCGGCCATGGCGCACGCCATCATGAGCGCGATCCCGCCGGCCAAGGCGGGCGTGGGCGCGGGCATCAACGGCACGCTCGCCGAGTTCGGCAACGGCCTGGGCGTGGCGGTGCTCGGCGCGGTCCTCAACTCCCGGTTCGCCGCGCTGATCCCGGTGGCCGCGGCCTCCCTCCCGGCGGCGCTCGCCTCGGCGGACTCCGCGCGCGAGCGGGCGGCCGTCACCGACGCGTTCTCCTCGGGCCTGGAGACCAGCCAGCTCGTCGGCGCGGTGGCCGTGCTGCTCGGCGGACTGCTCGCGGCCGCGTTGCTGAGGCGGGCGGAGAGGGCAGACTCCGCGATGGCCGCGTCCGTGTGACGCGCGCTTAGCATCGAGCTGGGCGGAGCGGAGGATTCCGGCCACCCGCTCGGGGAGCCCGGCCACTTCGGGTTCCGCGGTACTGAGTTCGAAAGCGGTACTGAGTGCGACGAAGCGGTACTGAGTGCGAAAGAGGTGCGCCATGGTGAGGGCAGCCGACCGGGACGAGCGTCCGGCACGGACCAGCGTCTGGCTGGAGGGCAAGGCGCCCCGGGGCGGTACGGGGCGCGGCGGGCAGCCGTCCGGTCTCGACCGGGACCGCATCACCGGGGCCACCGTGCGGCTGCTCGACGCGGAGGGACTGGCCAGGTTCTCCATGCGCCGGCTCGCCGCCGAGCTGAACGTGACCGCGATGTCCGTCTACTGGTACGTGGACACCAAGGACGACCTGCTCGAACTCGCCCTCGACGCGGTCTTCGGCGAACTGGCGCCGCCCGCCGACGAGTCGGCGAAGGACTGGCACGACCGGCTCCGCTCGCTGGCCTCCGGCTACCGGGCCCTGCTGGTCCGCCACCCGTGGGTCTCCCCGCTCATCGGCAGCTTCCTGAACATCGGCCCGCACTCGATGGCCTTCTCCGAGCGGGTGCGGCAGGTGATCCGCGACACCGGGCTGCCCCTGCACGGCCAGGCGGGCGCGCTCGCCGCGGTCTTCCAGTTCGTGTACGGCTTCGGCACGATCGAGGGCCACTTCAAACAGCGCTGCGCCTCGGCCGGGATGACCCAGGACGAGTACTTCCACCAGGCCATGAGCTCGATCCGGGAGGAGGAGCGGTTCGCCGAGCGCTTCGAGAGCGCCGCGGACCTGATGGCGGCCCGCGGCGGCGACACGGTCGAGGAGATGCGCGAACGGGACTTCGACTTCGCCCTGGAGACGCTGATCGCGGGGATCGAGACGATGGTGGCGCGGGGGGCGTGAGACCGCCGGGCCCCGGGCGGCGGGTGCCGCCCGGTCTCGGAGGGCGGCCCCAGTCTCAGGCTGCGGGCCGGTCTCGGCGTGCCGCCCGGTCTCGGGTGCCGCCTGGTCTCGGCGTGCGGGCCGGTCTTGGCGTGCGGGCCGGTCTCAAGAGCCACCCGATCCAGGTGCGGGCCGGTCAGCCACCCGATCCAGGTGCGGCCGGTCAGCCCTCCGAGGCCAGCCGGGCCGGGAAGCCTCCCGTGGCCACCGGGCCCCAGCGCTCCGGGGTGATCCGGATGATCGACTTCCCCTGCTTCAGCATCGCCTCCCGGTACTCGTCCCAGTCCGGGTGCTCGCCCGCGATGTTGCGGTAGTACTCGACCAGCGGCTCGACGGAGTCGGGGGAGTCGATGACCTCGGCGGTGCCGTCGATCTGGACCCAGGGCCCGTTCCATTCGTCGCTCAGCACGATCAGGCTGACCCGCTCGTCCCGCCTGGCGTTCCGCGTCTTGGCGCGCTCCGGGTAGGTGGAGACGACGATGCGGCCGGAGTCGTCGACCCCGCAGGTCAGCGGCGAGCCCTGGGGACCGCCGTCGCTCCGCCGGGTGAGCAGGAGGGCACGGTGCCGGGGCCGTACGAAGTCCAGCAGTTCGTCGAGGGAGACGGACGTGTTCGTCGCGATGTTCGGTGCCATGCGGCCAGCCTAGGCGGCGGCGCACCGAAAAGGTCGTCAGGTTCGCGGGCCCGGCTACGCCGCCTCGATGGCCTCGGCCAGGTCGTCGTAGACGGGGATGTCCCGGCGCAGTCCGGTCAGTTCGAGGAGCCGGCTGACCAGGCCGTCGGGTTCCGCCGCGACGCGCAGGTGCGTGCGCGGCGGCGGGTGGAGGTGCGCGCGCACCTCGTTGATGAGGCGCACGCCCTGGGAGTCCATGAACCGGGTGCCGGTCAGGTCGAGGACGAGCAGACGCAGCCGGTCCCGGCGTAAGTCGAGGACACCGAGGGTGTGGGCGCGCACCGTGGCGGCGTTGGAGATGTCTATCTCGGGCGGCAGTGCGAGGAGCGTGCAGTTCGGCAGGTCACGGGGGGTCGGGGCGAAGGGCATGGGGGGCTCACCTGGGGGACGTCGGTCCGGGGTCCGGGGAGGCCGCTTCCTGACCTGCGAGGACCATTCCACCACTTGCACGGGGCTCGGCGGAACCCTGGTGACCGGGCCGCCACCTCACCCCATCGGAGCAGCTAAAGTGCTGTTCGTCCTGTGCTCGCAGTCGGGAATGTGCTGCGGAGCTCTCCTGCGCATGGCGCTGGACTTGTCGTCGAACGAACGACCGGGTTCAGACCGTGCACGCCGAAGAGGTTCGTGGTGGCTGCGTCCGACTTTCCTGAATTGTCCCATTCCCGTCCCCTGACGGGTCTCGAGCTGGCCGATGCCCTGACACTGGCCGCTCAGCAGCTCCACGAGACGTCGACGACCGACGGCGTGCTCCGGACCGCCGTCCGGCTCGCTGTGGACCTGCTGCCCGGCGCCGAGTACGCGGGCATCTCCGCTGTCGAACGCGCCGCCGCGCGGGAGTGCCTCGCCTGGAGCGACGAGCTCGTGCGCGACGCCGACGCCCTGGACCCGGACGCCCCGGACGCGGACGGCGTGCAGCCTCCGTACTGGGACCGGCTGTGGAACGCGCCGGTCGTCCGGATCGACGACAGCGCCTCCTGCGAGGACGGCGAACTCTCCCTCTCCGGCCTGGGCCTGCGCTCGGCGCTCGCGCTCCGGCTGCGCGCCGACCGCCGCCGGCTCACCGCCCTCACGCTCTACTCCCGCAAGCCGCGCGCCTTCGACGACTGGGCCGTCCGCACCGGCCGGCTCTTCACGGCGCACGTCAGCATCGCGCTGGAGACCGTCACCATGCGCGAGCAGCTCACCGAGGCGATGCGCACCAGAGACCTGATCGGACAGGCCACCGGCATCCTGATGGAGCGTCTGAACATCGACGCGGAGGACGCGTTCGACAGTCTCGTCCGCACCTCGCAGCGCGAGAACGTCAAACTGCGCGACCTGGCCCGCCGCATCGTGGGCGCGATGGACCGCCCCTGACGCGAGACGGCCTCCGTCCCCGGGGCCCTCACGGGCACGGGGACGGAGGCCGTCGTCGGTGAAGGGTGGCGTCAGGCCGCCGGCAGGGCGTCGCCCTGGACGGCCTGGATGTCCAGCTCCACCCGCAGCGTGGTGCCGATGGCCGAGATGCCCGCCTGGAGCACCTGGTTGTAGTTCATCGCGAAGTCCTCGCGGCGCAGCTCCGCCGTCGCGCGGAAGGCGGCGCGGGTACCGCCCCAGGGGTCGGCGCCGGTGCCGAGGTAGGCGAGGTCGAGGTCGACGGGCCGCACCACGCCGTGCATGGTCAGCTGGCCGTGCACCGTCCACCGGTCGGAGCCGGCCGGGGTCAGCCCCGCCGAGCTGAAGGTGATCTCCGGGTACGTCTCCACGTCCAGGAAGTCCGGCGACTTCAGGTGCCCGTCGCGCATCCCGTTGCCGGTGTCGATGGAGGCCGCGGCGATCACCGCCTCCACCCGGGACTTGGCCACCTCGTCCGGGGCGATCTCGATCCGGCCCACGAACTCCGTGAACCTGCCGTGCACGCTGGAGATGCCCAGGTGCTGCGCGACCGCCGCCACCGAGGAATGCACCGGGTCGATGGTCCAGATCCCGGGCGGTGGCAGCTCGGTGCCGCCCTGCCGGGCGAGCACCACGTTGCCGACCTCGGCGCGCCCGCTCGCCGTGACGATCGCGCTGGACGCGGCGGGCGCGTAGCCGACCGCGGTGACGATCACGGTGTAGGCGCCGGGCGCCAGCGCGGTGCCGTCCCGGACCGCCCCGTCTGCGTCGGCCTCGGCCCGCACCACCTGGGTGCCCGTCATGTCGGTCACCGTGACGACCGCGTGCGACACGGCCCATCCGTCCCGCGTACGAATCCGTGCGGTCAGTCCCATCCCGTTTCTCCTTGCAAGCAAAGCCAAACCCGATCACAACCGGTCGAACCGAATGCGCCGGTGGAAAAGACCGGCCCGCGGGGCGCGCCTCCGCTCAGGCGCGCGCCCACGGGCCGGGGTCCGAACTACTCGCCCGGGTGGGAGAGTTCAATGTCGTGGCTGTCCACGCCGCGGCCGTTGACCGTCAGCGAGGTCGCCACCGGCGGGTAGCCCGTCGCGATGACGGTGTACTCGCCGCTGTCCAGGTCGGCGAAGGCGTACGCGCCGTCCGCACCGGTCCTGGCCGTGCCGACCACGTTCCCGGCCGCGTCGACCAGCGTCACCCGGGCGTCGCCGAGCGGACCGCCCGGAGCCCGTACGACACCCTGGACCTGCGCGCCCGAGCTGAGCTCGACCTCGATCCGGGTCACCCCGGTGCCGCCGACCTCGACGGGCAGCGCCATCGGGCGGTGGCCCGCGGCGTTCACCGCGACGGTCACGGCACCCGGCACCAGCTCGGCGAAGGTGAACTCGCCCTGCTCACCGGTGGCCCCGGTGGCCAGCACATCACCGCGCACATCGGTCACGATGACCATGGCACCGCCGACCGGAACCCCGGTCTCGGCCGCCCGCACCACACCGCTCAGCCCACTGGTGCCGCTGAGCAGGATGTCAAACGCGAGCGGCTCGCCGTTCACGACGATCGTCGAAGCCTGCGGCTGGAAGCCGTCGGCGGAGGCGATCAGCACGTACGAGCCCGCACCCGGCGCGTCCAGCGCGTAGGCGCCGTCGGCCTGCGCGACCGACCGGCCGAGCTGCCGTCCCGCGAGCGAGATCAGCGTCACCGCGGCCCGCGGCACGGGCGCGCTCTCGGCACCGCGGACGTGACCGCGGACCGGGACACCGCCGGGCACCGGGCCCGGGCCGTCCGTGCCGGCCGCCACCGTGGCGACGGCCGCGAGACGCTGCGTGCCCTCAGGACCCGCCTCGGTGGTCGCGGCGGCCCAGCTCGGGACCTGCTCGGCGGCCGGCGCGGACGCCTCCGCGGCCTCGGGGGCCCCGGCCACGGCGGCCGGCGCGGCGGTCTCGGAGGTGCTCTCCGCGGCCTGCGCCAGACCGCCGGAGGTGCGCAGCGGCACCTCCTTGATGAAGAGGGTGACGAGGAAGGCCAGCAGCGCCATGGCCGCGGCGATCAGGAAGACGTCCGCGATGCCGTGGCCGTACGCGCTCTCCACCACGGTGCGCAGCGGCGCGGGCAGCGCGTCCACGTCCGGGATGGAGCTGGAGCTGGAGCCCGAGGCGGCGGCCGCGTACTTCGGGTCGAGGCCGGTCAGACCGTCCTTGATGTAGTCGGTGATCCGGTTGGCCATGATCGCGCCGAGCGCGGAGACGCCGATGGCGCCACCGAGCGAACGGAAGAACGTGACCGTGGAGGAGGCCGAGCCGAGGTCGGACGGCGCCACCTGGTTCTGCGTGCACAGCACCAGGTTCTGCATCATCATGCCGATGCCGAGACCCATCAGCGCCATGAAGATCGCGATGTGCCAGTACGCCGTGTCGTAGCGGATCGTGCCGAGCAGGCCGAGGCCCGCGGTCACCAGCACACCGCCGCTGACCAGCCACGCCTTCCACTTGCCCGTCTTGGTGATGACCTGGCCGGAGACGGTCGAGGAGATGAACAGACCGCCGATCATCGGGATCGTCATCACACCGGACATCGTCGGCGACTTGTCACGGGCGAGCTGGAAGTACTGGCTGAAGAAGACGGTGCCGGTGAACATCGCGATGCCCACGAAGAGCGAGGCGATCGACGACAGCGTGATCGTCCGGTTGCGGAACAGCCGCAGCGGGATGATCGGCTCGCTGGCCTTCGACTCCACCAGCACGAACAGCAGGCCGAGCACGACCGAGCCGCCGACCATGGCGTAGGTCTGCCACGAGATCCAGTCGTACTTGTCACCGGCGAAGGTGACCCAGAGCAGCAGCAGCGAGACCGCCGCGGAGATGAAGAACGCGCCGCCCCAGTCGACCTTGACCTGGCGCTTCACCACGGGCAGGTGCAGCGTCTTCTGGAGCACGATCAGCGCGATGACCGCGAACGGCACACCGACGTAGAAGCACCAGCGCCAGCCGAGCCACGAGGTGTCGGTGATCACACCGCCGAGCAGCGGGCCGCCGACGGTGGCGACGGCGAAGGTCGCACCGAGGTAACCGGAGTAGCGCCCGCGCTCACGCGGCGAGATCATCGCCGCCATGACGATCTGGGCCAGGGCGGACAGACCGCCGACACCGATTCCCTGGACCACGCGGCAGGCGATCAGCATGCCCGGGTTCTGGGAGAGACCGGCGACCACGGAGCCCAGCACGTAGATGATCAGGGCTATCTGGACGAGGGCCTTCTTGCTGAACAGGTCGGACAGCTTGCCCCACAGGGGCGTGGTCGCGGTCATGGACAGCAGCGCGGCCGTGACGACCCAGGTGTAGGCGGACTGGCCGCCGCCGAGGTCGCCAATGATCTTGGGCAGCGCGTTGGAGACGATCGTCGACGACAGGATCGCGACGAACATGCCGAGCAGCAGCCCGGAGAGCGCCTCCATGATCTGCCGGTGCGTCATCTGAGCGCCGCCGCCGGAGGACCCACCTCCATGCTTGGCGTGAGCCCGCACACCGGCTGGTGTGGTCGTTGCCATGGGCTTCCTTTTCTTACGTTCGCTATGCGGTGGTGTACGGGTGGTCTATGTGCGGTGTTCTTTTCAATCGCGTACGAACGCGGACCGTTCACGTACGAGCGTGAACCGACCGCGAACGGGCGCGAAGTCAATCGCGTACGAGTGCGGAGGACGCGGGCGTGGGGCGCTGCGGCGCGCTCCGGCAGTCGCCGAAGCTCTCGCGCAGCCGGCCCATCAACTGGATGAGCCTGCCGACTTCGTCGTCGGACCAGTCGCTCAGGCGGTCGGCCAGCAGCTCCGAGGTGCGCCGGGAGAGCTCGTCCAGCCGCTCCTGCCCCGCGTCGGTGAGGGTCAGGATGCGGGAGCGTTTGTCGGCCGGGTCGGGGAAGCGTTCTATCCATCCCCGGTCCGCGACATGGGCCACATGGCGGCTGGTCACCGACATGTCCACGGAGAGCAGCTCGGCGAGCCGGCTCATCCGCATGTCGCCGTGGCGGCCGAGCAGCGTCAGTACGGCCGCGGAGCCCGCCGGGCAGTCCTGCGGCAGGATCCGCCCCATGTCGCGCTTCACGGCACCTATGGCGCTGAGCTGACGGGCGAGCTCCTCGTACTGGGCCTGCTCCGCCATCGCACCTCCCGTATTCGTTGCTTAGGGCAACCATAAAATCAGTTGGTTGCCACAGGCAAACGAAATCGGGGGTGCCGGGATAAAAAGTTGGCAAAGGCAAGCATTGGCGGGCGTAAATTCGCAGGTCAGGCGGGTGAAGGGGCTTCGCAGGGGCTTAAGAGCCGGTCCTGAGGGGCGCGGGGGCCGGTCCCGAGGGGCTTGGGGGCCGGTCCCGAGGGGTCTGAGAGCCGGTCCCGAGGGGTTTGAGAGCCGGTCCCGAGGGGTTTGAGGCGGGCGCTGGTGGAGGCTCGGTCGCCGCGCTCCTCCGGTCGGCGGGACGGGCCGGGCCGGTGATCGTGGGCCGGCCGGGCCGGTGATCGTGGGGCCGGTGGACTCGGTCAGGCCTTCGGGGCATGCCCCCAAGAGGACCCGGCGCTTGGGCAGTTCCCGCGCATTCGCTAGGGTCCAGGGCCATGGCAAACACCCAGGGCCCCGAGGGCAACTACGACCCCGCGGGGAGCACCCAGATGTTCCGCGCTTTCGTCGACGACGGCCCGCAGGGCCGTCAGCAGCAGTCGGCCCCCGCACCGGCCGGTCCCCGCATCGGCCTGATCATCGGCGTCGTGGTGGCCGTGGTGGTCGTCGCGGCGGTGGCTTGGCTGGCGCTGGCGTAGGTCCGGAACGGGTCGGAGCGGCCCGGGCCGGGCGGGTCGGGGCGAGTCGGCTCGGGGCGGCTTGGGCCGGGCGGGTCGGGGCGGCTTGGGCCGGCGCGGTCAGTTCCAGTGGGCGGAGACGTCCCGTGTTTCGATGTGCATGCCCAGCGGTACCCGCCACGCGTCCACGCAGACCGTCCAGGTCTTCTCCTCCGTCGCTCCGGCGGCGATCGGCGCGGGCAGGTCCTCGGTGGACTCGACCGTCGCCCAGTCGATCCCCAGCACCCCGATGATGTGCGTCCCGAAGGTCACCGTGCCCGAACGCACCGCGGTACCGCCGCTGTTGCGGAACGACACCGTGACCTTCTCGCACCACCGCTCGTCGGCCGCCTCCCGCAGCGGCTCCCCTACGACGAGCGCGGCCGGGCCGGCCGAGGGCGACGCGGTGCCGGTCGCGCCACCCGCACCGCTCGCACCGCCCGTACCGCCTGCGGTGGCTGTACCGCCCGTACCGCCTGTGGTGGCCGAACCGCCCGCACCGCTCGAACCGCCCGCACCGCTGTCCGTACCGCCGCTCCCGGCTCCGTCCGCCGCCGACGCCGCGCCGGTCGCCGTACCGGCCTCCTCGTCCCGTACGCCGTCGTCCGGGCCGATCGGGCCGTCCGTCCCCGGGGCTGTCATGCCGGGCGAGGGGTCCGGGGCCGTGTCCGGGGCCGCCGGGTCCGTCGTGGCGGACCCGTCCAGCGGTACCAGCGTCACGTCCCCCGTGGGGGCCGCCGCCGGCCCGGACGCCCCGGGCGGGCCGCCCGCCGGGCCGACCGCCACGTAGCCCTCGCGGTCCCCGCCGTCTCCGCCCGCGGTCAGCAGTACGGCGGTCACACACGCGACGGCCGCCGCGGCACCCAGCAAGGGGCCGCGGCGGCCGTGAGTCGAGGCGTTCGAAGCTCGGCGCATCGCGTCAGTGTGTCTGACGACCCGTCAAGAAGGAACCCGCAGGGGCCCAATGGGGGATCCGGGACCAGGACCAGACCGGGGACCAGGACCGGGACCAGGACCAGACCGGGACCAGGACCAGACCGGGACCAGGACCAGACCGGGACCGGGACCGAGGGCGGGACCGAGGTCGGGACCGAGGTCGGGACCGAGGGGGCGCGGACGCGACCCGTGGTGCCGGCTCAGTCCGAGATGAGTCCCTCACGAAGCTGGGCGAGGGTCCGGGTCAGCAGCCGGGAGACGTGCATCTGCGAGATGCCGACCTCCTCGCCGATCTGCGACTGCGTCATGTTCGCGAAGAAGCGCAGCATGATGATGCGGCGCTCGCGGGGCGGCAGCTTGGCCAGCAGCGGCTTCAGCGACTCGCGGTACTCGACGCCCTCCAGGGCCGTGTCCTCGTAACCCAGGCGGTCGGCGAGCGAGCCCTCGCCGCCGTCGTCCTCCGGAGCGGGGGAGTCCAGGGACGAGGCCGTGTACGCGTTGCCGACCGCGAGGCCGTCGACCACGTCCTCCTCGGACACCCCGAGTACCGCAGCGAGTTCGGCGACCGTCGGCGAACGGTCCAGCTTCTGCGCGAGCTCGTCGCTGGCCTTGGTCAGCGCCAGGCGCAACTCCTGGAGGCGGCGCGGCACCCGCACCGACCATGAGGTGTCGCGGAAGAACCGCTTGATCTCACCGACGACGGTCGGCATCGCGAAAGTCGGGAACTCCACCCCGCGTTCGCAGTCGAAGCGGTCGATCGCCTTGATCAGGCCGATGGTGCCGACCTGGACGATGTCCTCCATCGGCTCGTTGCGGGAACGGAAGCGCGCGGCGGCGTACCGGACCAGCGGGAGATTGAGCTCGATGAGGGTGTCGCGTACATAGGCGCGCTCGGGGCTGTTCTCGTCCAGCGCGGCGAGCCGCAGGAACAGGGAGCGGGACAGGGTGCGGGTGTCGATGGCTCCCGACTCCGGAAGGGCCGGAACGGTTTCCGAGTCGGGAAGAGCCGGGACGGTTTCCGAGTCCGGAAGGGCCGGGACGTCGTGAAGCACGTCGGGCGCGGACTCGCTCTTCGTGAGCGTGAGCACCTTCGAGCTGCCCTGGTCTGCGGACATGCCACCCCCTTTGGGTCGCGGACGGTCGCGACTGACGCTCCCGTCTGAGGAACGCAGCCTCCACCTGAATACCGGAGGCGAGGCTGCGGCAAACGCGCTTCACGCAGAATGTCACATGTCGGCAACACGCTGTAGTGACATGTCGACATCGAAGTGCCGAATCGGCCCTGGAAAGAAGGGGTCTGACGGTTTTTTGGCGCAGAACTGCCGGGAACGGGGCCGCTGGGCGATTCGCTCTCAGTGGTTACGCGTCGATCCGATTTGCGGATCGAAGACGCGCGAAGCTACGGGCCAGAAGCCTTGACACATGCATCTGGGACACGCCCAGTTCAGCGCTGATCTGAGACTGCGTGAGATTGCTGTAGTAGCGCAGCAGCAGAATCCGCTGTTCGCGTTCGGGCAGTTGTACGAGAAGGTGGCGGACCAGGTCCCGGTGTTCGACGCCGTCGAGCGCCGGGTCCTCGTAACCGAGGCGGTCGAGGAGTCCGGGCAGTCCGTCGCCCTCCTGTGCGGCCTCCAGGGACGTCGCGTGGTACGAGCGCCCGGCCTCGATGCAGGACAGGACCTCTTCCTCGGTGATCCGCAGCCGCTCGGCAATCTCGGCGGTCGTCGGGGAGCGTCCGAAGGCGGTCGTGAGGTCCTCGGTCGCGCTGTTCACCTGCACCCACAACTCGTGCAGCCGACGCGGTACGTGCACGGTGCGGACGTTGTCCCGGAAGTACCGCTTGATCTCCCCCACGACCGTCGGCATGGCGAAGGTCGGGAACTGCACGCCCCGGTCGGGGTCGAAGCGGTCGATCGCGTTGATCAGGCCGATCGTGCCGACCTGGACCACGTCCTCCATCGGCTCGTTGCGGCTGCGGAAGCGGGCCGCGGCGTAGCGGACGAGGGGGAGGTTCGCCTCGATGAGCGCTGCCCGCACCCGGCCGTGCTCGGCGCTGCCCGGCTCCTCCTCCTTGAGCCGGGCGAAGAGCACCTGGGTGAGGGCCCGGGTGTCGGCGCCGCGGCGCTTCTCCGGAGGGGCGCTGTCCGGGGTGTCGGGCGCGCTGTCGCCGGAGGGGGTGGAGAGTGCGCTGGCGCCGGAGGGCGCGTTGTCGTCGGAGGGCTGGGCCGGGGCGGGGGGTCTGCCGCTGTCGGACGGCTGGGCCTGGACAGTGGCTCCCTGGGCGGTGGCTCCCTGAGCGGTGGCTCCCTGGACGGTGGCTCCCTGGACGGTGGCTCCCTGGACGGTGACTTCCTGGACGGTGACTTCCTGGACGGTGACTTCCTCGGGTGGCGCAGTACTGGCCGACACGGTCAACGCCACCTCTTCGTCCGTAGAGCTCCGTTGACCGCACTCTGTCGTCTGCCGTCAACTCATCCGTCAAAAGCGGTCATAGCATCACAAGACATGTGCACTGTGTGCAAGCACCCCGTAACGACGTGTTGGGTCCGCGCACACAAAAGTGCCCCCCGCCGGTGGTGGCGAGGGGCCGTGCGGTCGGGGCGTCGTCGGGAGGGTCCGGCGGTCCAGTGGTTTAGTGGGCTCCGTCGGCGATCCACGTCATGAAGTCGCCGACCGCCTGGGCGGCGTTCGAGATGCCCTCGAACGCTATCTGCACGTAGTCGGCGGCCTTGGCCGGGTCCGTGATGATCACGTAGAGCGCGAAGACCACGAGCACGTAGACGGCGATCTTCTTCACGTTCACCGCCACCGCGGCCTCCCCTGTGCCTGCTGTGCCTGTTGTGCCCCGGTGGGCCCCCTGTTGCCGGCGGTGAGTGTATCCCGGCCATGTGTTCGTGGGCCGGATGAAGATCGCGTTTCCACCACCTCCTCACCTCCCGCGAACGCACGAAGGGCCCCGCCTTTCGACGGGGCCCTTCTCAAGCGGTAGCGGAGGGATTTGAACCCTCGGTGACTTGCGCCACACTCGCTTTCGAGGCGAGCTCCTTCGGCCGCTCGGACACGCTACCGAGGGAGACCCTACCCCAAGGTGCGGCCTGGTCAGAAATCCGTTTCCCGTGAGCTGCCGGTGGCCCTGTCAGCGGTCTCGTCAGCGGTCTGGGCAGCGGTCTCCTCGGGGGTCTGGGCAGCGGTCTGGTCAGCGGCTGCGGAAGAACGCTGTCAGGAGGCTCGCGCTGTCCTCCGCCAGGACGTCGCCGATCACCTCGGGGCGGTGATTGAGCCTGCGGTCGCGTACGACGTCCCAGAGGGAGCCGGCCGCACCCGCCTTCTCGTCACGCGCGCCGTAGACGACCCGGTCGATCCGGGACTGTACGAGCGCGCCCGCGCACATGGTGCACGGCTCCAGGGTGACGACCAGCGTGCAGCCGGTCAGACGCCAGTCGCCTGGTCGGCGGGCCTGGTCGGGGGGTGGTGCTGGTGCGGAGGCGGAGGCGGGGGCGGCAGCGGGGAGCGGTGCGGTCCGTAGGGGCTCTGTGGTCCGCAGGGTTTCCGCGGCGCGGCGGATCGCCAGGATCTCGGCGTGCGCCGTCGGGTCGCCGGTGGCCTCGCGTTCGTTGTGGCCGGTGGCGAGCACCGTCGTACCGTCCGCGGACAGTACGACGGCGCCTACGGGTACGTCACCGCCCCGGGCGGCCCGGCCGGCCTCCTCCAGTGCGAGCCGCATCGCGGCCCGCCAGGGATCGCGTACCGGATCGGGCCCCGGTGTCTTCTTCCTTGTGCTGCTCACCCGGGGAACCTACCGGGGGGACTAGCGGACGGTCTCCAGCACCTCCGCTGCTCCCAGGGCGTCGGCGATCGTGCTGAGCGCTTCGCCCTCGTCGAGGGCGAGCAGTTCCTTCTCGCCGACTCCTAGGTCGGACAGGACCTCGCGGTCCCCGACCGGGCTGTGCGGCACGGCCTCGCCGGACGCGCCGTCGTCTTCGTCGTCGGAGTCCTCGGCCTCCCCGTCTTCCGTGCCGTCGAGGTCGAGGGAGTCCAGGTCGGCGACGTCGTCGTCGCCGGGCTCCCTTCCGAGCAGTTCGTCCGTGAGCAGGATCTCGCCGTACGAACTGCGGGCTGCTGCGGCGGCGTCCGAGACGTAGATACGAGGGTCCTCCTCGCCGTCCACGCGGACGACGCCGAACCACGCGTCCTCCTGCTCGATGAGCACGAGCACCGTGTCCTCGTCGACCGAGGCCTCACGTGCGAGGTCGGTCAGGTCCGACAGGGTCTCCACATCGTCGAGCTCTGTGTCGCTCGCTTCCCACCCGTCTTCGGTGCGCGCGAGCAGTGCGGCGAAGTACACCGTGACTCTCCCACTGGTCATAGGCGTGCCGGTTGGGAATCCCCCCGGCGGAGGCTGTGGGCGGGAGCGCTGCGATGAGCCCCACCCACTCGGAATCGTGGCAGAAACAAGGCGTTCAGGGGATGTCTTCGGCCTGCTGTGTCTGCCTCTTTTGATCGCTACCAGCGGGATCGTACGCGGCCGGAGGCTCTGCGTACGCGTGCGGCGGTGCCGGGGAGGACGCCGGGGCGGGGCCGGAGGTGGGGTGCGGCTACCAGCGGAAGGTGCGCATGCGCATGGCGTGACGGAGGCGGGCGACCTTGGCGCGGCGGGGCTGGACGCGGTCGCGCAGTTCGCGCGCCTCGGTCAGTTCGCGGAGGAACCTGGCCCTGCGCCGCCTGCGCTCGGCCTCGGTCTCCCGCTCCGGCTCGCTCCGCTCCGGCATTGGCACACCACCCCAGGTCCGTCCCTCCCACTTTCCCTCGGTCGGCGGGTTTGATGCCAGCCGACCGAGGAGGCGGGTGCGGTTCGCGCCTGACGGTCCGGGTGCGGTTCGCGCCTGACGGTCCGGGGGTGGTTCGCGCCTGACGGTCCGGGGGTGGGCGCGCCTGATGGGCGGGTGCGGCTGCGGGGCGCGTCCGGTGGTCGGGTGGGGCGGGGCCGTGCCGGTACATCCGCCCGTCGCTTGCGTGGTCGCCCGACCCTGTCAGGAGGGTGCCCTCTCATGACGACCACGCAAGCGACGGGCATCTGATGTACCGGCACGGCCCCTCCCGTGCGTACGCGGCTGCGGGTCCTCGGTGCTCGGTGCTCGGTGGCCGGTGGCCGGTGGCAGTGGGCGCGGGCCCCGTCGTGGGGGCCCGGTTACTGTTGGGGCATGCGTCTCCATGTCGTCGACCACCCCCTGGTCGCTCACAAGCTCACCACGCTGCGCGACCGCCGCACCGATTCCCCGACCTTCCGCCGGCTCGCCGACGAACTGGTCACCCTGCTCGCCTACGAGGCCACGCGGGACGTGCGGACGGAGCAGGTCGACATCTCCACCCCCGTCGCCGACACCACCGGCGTCAAGCTGTCCCACCCGCGGCCCCTGGTCGTGCCGATCCTGCGGGCCGGGCTCGGCATGCTCGACGGCATGGTGCGGCTGCTGCCGACCGCCGAGGTGGGCTTCCTGGGCATGGTGCGCGACGAGGAGACGCTCCAGGCGTCCACGTACGCCACCCGGATGCCGGACGATCTCTCGGGCCGGCAGGTCTACGTGCTCGACCCGATGCTGGCCACCGGCGGCACGCTCGTCGCGGCGATCCGGGAGCTCATCTCGCGGGGCGCGGACGATGTGACGGCCGTGGTGCTGCTCGCCTCGCCGGAGGGCGTCGAGGTCATGGAGCGCGACCTGGAGGGCACGCCGGTCACCGTCGTCACCGCCTCCGTGGACGAGCGGCTGAACGAGAACGGTTACATCGTGCCGGGTCTGGGCGACGCGGGCGACCGGATGTACGGCGCCGCCGAGTAGCCCTGCTCAGCAGCTCTGCTTCTTCGTGGTGGGGGAGGGCGTCGGCGCGGGCTCGGCCAGTACGGCCAGGGCCTTGTCGGCGTCCTTCTTCTGCGTCAGCGACTTGAAGCCGGTGCCGATGATCAGGTCGACCTCGGTGGCCTTCTTGCGGCCGTCGGTCTTCGTCTGCGCTCCGGAGAGCTGGGTGTTGAGCACCGGCAGCGCCGTCGTGGCGGCGTCCTTCGCGCCGAGCAGTATCCCGGGCCCGTCGACCTTCTTGTCGTACGCGGCCGTCGCGTTGCCCACGTCGCCGATGCGGAAGCCGCGCTTCTTCAGTTCGTCCGCCGTTTCCTTGGCGAGTCCGCTGCGCGGCGTGGCGTTCAGGACGTTGACGGTGATGCCGCCCGGCTTCGGCAGGGTCTTCGCCACCGTGGCCGTCGTGGGGGTCGGGCTCGCCTTGGTGACACAGTCGGCCTTGGCGCCCGCCGACGCGGACTTGCCGCCGGTGAAGACGTGGACGAGCTGGAGGGTGCCCCAGCCGATCAGTCCGAGGGCGGCCACGGACGCGATCACGAGCAGCACCAGCCGGCGGCGTCCCTTGGGTCGCCGCATGCGCGGGTACTTGTCCCCCGTGATTCGGTACTGGCCGCCCATGCCCGGGGGAGTCAGCATGCTCATGAGCGCAGACTAGTGCGACTTGGCGACGATAACTACTAAATGATCATCCACCGGGGGCCAGTCCAACCCAAAAGGGCCAACGGGTGGACGGAAGAGTGAATCAGTCCAGCTCGAGCACGCGTGCGTGCAGCACCTGACGCTGCTGGAGTGCCGCGCGGACGGCCCGGTGCAGTCCGTCCTCGAGATACAGGTCGCCCTGCCACTTCACCACGTGCGCGAAGAGGTCGCCGTAGAACGTGGAGTCCTCCGCGAGGAGCGTCTCCAGGTCGAGCTGGCCCTTGGTCGTCACGAGCTGATCGAGGCGGACCGGGCGCGGCGCGACGTCCGCCCACTGGCGGGTGCTTTCCCGGCCGTGGTCGGGGTACGGCCGGCCGTTTCCGATGCGCTTGAAGATCACACGGAAAGCCTACCGGTCAAGACCTTCCGGGCGCAGCCATGGCGACGTAGTGCGACGTTGCAAAAACCGCCCCGAATGCGGGCGAATCGGTAACTGTCGCTTTCTCGCGGCCGGCGGCCGTCCCCCGCTGGGGACGGCCGCGTCGGCGGTCAGCCGTCTCCGTGCTTCCGCGAGGGTGCGTCCTCGCGCTGCTTCTCCGCTCCCTGCTGGGACTCCGGCTTCCGTTTCGGAGCGTTGCGCACGGCCTCCGCGCGCAGCAGGGCGTTCAGGATCGCGTACGGGTCTGTGGGCATGGCTGTGTCCTTGGTTCGCTGTGAGAGGGATCGGGAGGGTGGCCGAAGCCGTGCCTCTCAGCAGCGAAGGACCACACAGCGCAGTGCGGCGAGGGAGGGGTGGGGGGCGGTGCGGCAGGGAGGGGGAGGGGCGGGAGCGTGCGGTTTCGCCGGGGGTGGGAGGGGCCTTGCGGGGGTGGGGGTGCCTTGCGTCTGGCGGGCCGGAGGGCGCAGGGCCGTGTCGAGAATGTCTTGTTCGGCCGGGCCGCCCGGTTCGGAGCTCACGGCGGTCGGCGGCGCCGTGCACGCCAGTGCCTCGGGGTGCGGGCCCACCGCCACCGCCAGTACCGCCGCCACCACGAGGATCAGCAGGCGCAGCCAGGAAGCAGAGAAGGCGGAGGAGGCAGAGGGGGCAGAGGGGGTAAAGGGGGTGCAAGGGGGAGGGGAAGCGGAGGGAGCAGGGCAGGTGGAGGCGGAGGGGCGGGTGGATACCCGGCTGCCGGGGCCGCCTCGTGCCCGCCCGCCGGTGTGCGGCGAGTGCGGCGGGCACGGGCAGGAGCTCATGAGAGGACTTGTCCCCGCCGGGAACGTGGGTCCCATCGGGGCGGCCGCCAGAAACGCCCTCTTGGCGTACGGAGCGGGCGCGGTGTTGACGTCCCGCAGTGGTCGACCGTTCCGGTCAGAGGAAGCGGGGGGCCAGCCGGGTGCCGTCCTTGTGGATGCGGATCGCGGTGCCGATCTCCACCACGCCGACCGCCAGGAGCCAGATGCCGGTGACGACGGCCAGCACGGCGACCGACTTGAACGGCGAGACGATGAGCACCACACCGGCCAGGAAACTGATGATCCCCAGGAAGATCTGCCAGCCGCGGGCCGGCGTCTGCGGGTCGGAGACCGCGGCCAGGGTCTGGGTGATGCCCCTGAACAGCCAGCCGATGCCGATCCACAGCGCCAGCAGCAGGATCGACTGCATCGCGCCCTTGAAGCAGAACAGGCCCAGCAGGATGGACAGCACGCCGCTGATGAACGCCATCACCCGCAGCGAGGTCGCCACGTGCGTGCCGAACGCGGCGGTGAGCTGGAGCACCCCGCTGAAGACCAGATAGAGCCCGAAGATGATGCCGGCCGCGAACAGCGTCGCCTTGGGCCACGCCAGGATCATGATCCCCAGGACCAGCGCGGCGATCCCCGTCGCCAGCACCGCCTGCCAGGCCGAGCGGGAGAGGAGGTCCATGGGGTGGTGCCCGGGAGGCGCGGGGGGCGCAGCGGTGGCTTCCGGAGGGCCGACTCGCTCGCCTTCTGTGCGCCGGGCCTCGTGCACCCGGCGGTCGTCGAAGTCAGGGCTCCGCGGGGAGCCGTTCGGTACCTCGGTCATATTTCATGTTCCGACCGGATGCGGGTGGTTCGCCACTCGGAGCGCGGGGTCGGCCGAAAGGCGCGGGCGCCCGGCACCGGTTATCGGCCGAAGGCGCGGGCATCGGGCATCGGGCACGGGTTATCGGCCGACGGGTGCCACCGCTCTCGTGGGTCAGGCCGCGCGCCAGTAACCCAGCGCGTGCACGCGGTGTTTGGGCAGGGCCAACTCCTTGCGTACGTAGGACGAGAGGGTGCGGGTCGTGGCCGTGTCGCAGGCGATCCACACGTACGGTTCCGGTTCGTCCCGCAGGAGCGCGGGCAGGGCCGACCGCACCTCGTCGACCAGGTGGGCGCCGCCGTCGCGACGGGGCACCGTCCGCAGTTCGTGACGCGACGGGGTCGCCCGTAGGGCTATGCCGTCCCGGTCTGTGCGGGCGGCGGGGGCGCCGGCTGAGGTGATCGGGGTGATCGAGGTGATCGGGACCGGGCTGTCCGTCTCCAGCCAGATCGTCGCGGGAGCCGTGCCCACCGCGGTCAGCAGGGAGTTGATCGCGGGCAGCGACGCCGGGTCGCCGATGGCCACGACCCGGGAGGCCACGGGGCGGGGCGGTACGAAGCTCGTGCCGTGCACCGTCGCCCCGATCGTGTCCCCGGGCGCCGCGGACCGCGCCCAGTCGCTCGCGGGACCGTCGTGCAGCGCGAACTCCAGGCTGAACGTGCCCGCGACCGGGTCCGGGGCGACCAGCGTGTACGCCCGCTGGTGCGGTCTGCCCGCCCTCTCGAACCACAGCCGTATCCACATCGTCGGGTGGACGCCCGCTGTGGTGAGCATGCCGCCGTCGGTCAGGTGCACCCGGCGGTAGCGCGGGCCCACGTCCTCGGCCCCGGTCACCGTGCACACGAAGTCCCGGCCGCCCAGCAGTCTGAGCACCGCACCTTCCCAGCCGTGCCCCTGACCAAGGCCCATGGCGTTTCTCCGCTCTCCGTCTCCGCGTACGGTTCCGAGGTGAATATCGAGTTAGGTTAGCCTAACCTTATTCATCTTGCCGGGGGTCGCGGGGAAAACAGCCAACGGTTCCGTCCCCGCTCAGTAGCTTGGTGGGATGACGCCCGAAGATCTCGTCGCGCACTACGGTCTCGAGCCCATCCCCCGGGAAGGCGGCCGCTTCCGGCAGACCTGGGCCGGTCCCGAGCGGCGCGACGGCCGGCCCGAGGGCACCGCGATCGTCGCCCTGCTCACCTCCGCACCGGACGACTTCTCGGCCCTGCACCGGCTGCCCGCCGACGAGACCTGGCACTTCTACCTCGGCGCACCGCTGGACATGCTGCTCCTGCTCCCGGACGGCGCCACGCGCACGGTCGTCCTGGGACCGGACGTATTCGCGGGCCAGCACATCCAGTACACCGTGCCCGCGGGCACCTGGATGGGCGCGCGGGTCGCCCAGAGCGGCGCGAGCGGTGAGGGTGGCGCGGGCGCCTGGTCGTTCTTCGGGTGCACCATGGCTCCCGGCTTCATCCCTGAGGGGTACGAGCACGGTGTCGCCGCCGAGTTGATCGCCCGGTATCCCGACGCGGCCGCGCACATCACCGAGTTGAGCCGCCCGTGAGCGCCGGGAAGCGGGATGCGGGGGAGTGGAGTGCCGGGGAGCGGGATGCCGCGGAGCGGAGTGTCGTGAAGCGTACGGGGGGTGCGGCGGGGCTGCTCGCCGGGCAGGTCGCCCTCGTCACCGGCGCCGCCGGCGGGATCGGCCGCGGGATCGCCCTGAGCCTCGCGCGCGCGGGCGCCGCGGTCGCGGTGCACCACCGGACGTCCGCCGCCGGTGAAGTCCTCGCCGCGGTACGGGAGACGGGCGCCGAGGCGGTCGCGCTGCGGGCCGACCTGACGGACGACGACGCCTGCCGACGGCTCGTCCTCGACGCGGCCGACTGGGCCGCGAGCCTGCGTGATCCGCAGGATCCGACCAAGTCCCGCCGGCTGACCGCACTCGTCAACAACGCGGGCGTACAGCCCACTCAGGCCCTCCCCGGTATGTCCCTCGCCGACTGGAAGGCCGTCGTCGACACCAACCTGTCGAGCGTCTTCTCGTGCACCCAGGCCGCCGCGGAGGTCATGATGCGCGGGACCGGAAGTGACACCGGAAGTGACACCGGAAGTGACACCGGGAGCGATGCCGGGAGCGATGCCGGGAGCGACATCGACGCACGTGTCCGTGGCGGCACCATCACGCACATCGCCTCCATCGAGGCGGCCCGCCCTGCTCCCCTGCACGCCCACTACTCCGCCGCCAAGGCGGCCGTCGTCATGCACGCCCGCTCGGCCGCCCTGGAGTACGGCCCCCACGGCATCCGCGTCAACACGGTCTCCCCCGGTCTGATCGACCGCGACGGACTCGCCGACGCCTGGCCGGACGGCGTACGGCGCTGGCGGGAGGCCGTCCCCACCGGCCGGCTCGGCCGCCCCGAGGACGTCGGTGACGCCTGCGTCTTCCTCGCCTCGCCGCTGGCCTCCTGGGTCACGGGCCACGACCTCGTGGTCGACGGGGGAGTCTCGGCCCGTCCGACGTGGTGAGCGCACGGCCGCGTCCGTCCGTATGTAGCCGGGACGCGAGGAGCCCGGACGGACACATGGACCGAGAGACGACAGGCGACGTACGCGATGACCGATACGAGGGTGGGCGAGACGGCCGAGGGCGGTGGGGCGGCCGAGGCCAGCGGGTCGGCCGAGGGCGGCGGATCGGTCGAAAGCAGCGGGTCGGCAGGGGGTGGCGGATCGGCCGGGAGCGGGTCGGCAGGGGGTGGCGGATCGGCCGGGAGCGGGTCGGCAGGGGGCGGCGGATCGGCCGGGAGCGGGTCGGCAGGGGGCGGCGGATCGGCCGGGAGCGGGTCGGCGGAGGGTGGCGGATCGGCCGGGAGCGGGTCGGCGGAGGGTGGCGGATCGGCCGGCAGCAGGTCGGCGGAGGGCGGCGCACCGGTGGTGACTCCGGCGCTGTCGTCCCCCGTAACCGGCGACGGCGGACCCTTCACGGCGTGGTGCTGCTATGTGCCGTGCTGGTCCTGTTCCTCCTCGGTGGCGCGGGCCCCGCGTCCGCGCACGCCGTCCTCACCGGAAGCGACCCCCGCGACGGAACCGTCCTCAAGTCGGCCCCCCGCCACATCACCCTGACCTTCACCGAGTCCGTCGGGCTCCTCGACGACTCCTTCCGGGTGCTCGACCCCGGCAACCGGCGCGTGCGCACCGGGGATGCCGGTCACGCCGGCGGCCGTTCCGCCACGGCCCGCGTCACCCTGCCCCGCGACCTCGGCACCGGTACGTTCACCGTGGCCTGGCGGGTCGTCTCGGCGGACAGCCACCCCATCTCCGGCGCCTTCACCTTCTCCGTCGGCAGACCCTCGGACACCAGCGCCGTCCTGCCGGCCGAGGCCACCGGGGGCACGGTCGCCGGCACGCTCTACGACGCCGCCCGCTACGTCGCGTACACCGCCGTCGCCCTGCTCGTCGGGGCGGCCACGTTCGGCGTGGTCACCGGCTGCGGCGGGGTGCGCCGGCTGCTCGTGACCGGCTGGTGGGCCCTGGTCCTGGCCACCGTCGCGCTGCTGCTGCTCCGCGCCCCCTACGAACGCGGCAGCGGTCTGACGTCGGTCTTCGACCCCTCGGCCCTCGCCGCCACGCTGACCGGCCGGCCGGGGACCGCCCTGCTCGCCCGCCTCGCCCTGCTCGCCGCCGCGGCCCTGCTCCCCGTACGCGGGCCCGGCGGCCTGCTCGCCCGGGAGCCCGAGGACCCGGGCCCGGGGCCCGGTCACGGGGGAGTGGTCGTCGCCGCGGCCCCCAAGGGTGTCGTCGTCTCAGGCGGGCTGCTCGCCGTCGGGCTCGCCGGGACCTGGGCCGCCGCCGAACACGCCTCGGCCGGGATCCAGGTCCCGGTGGCCATGACGTCGGCCGTGCTGCACCTGCTGGCGATGGCGGTCTGGCTCGGCGGGCTCGCGGCGCTGCTCACGGCGCTCCACCGGATCCCCGACGACCTGCTCCGGCAGGCACCGCTCCGGCGGACGGTGGGCCGGTTCTCCCGGCTGGCCTTCGCCGCGGTGACCGTCCTGGTCGCCACCGGCGTCTACCAGTCCTGGCGCGGCCTAGGCTCCCTCGACGCCCTCGCCACCACCTCGTACGGCAGGATCCTGACCGGCAAGCTCATGGCGGTCGTGCTGGTGCTGACGGCGGCGGCGTACTCGCGGCGCTGGGCGGCGCGGCTGCTGACCGCGGCGGACCGGCCGGCCGCCGCCACCGCCCGGGTCCCCCAGGTCCCCCAGCCGGTGGGAGCGCCCGCCCCTCCCGAGGACGCCGCCTCCGACACCGTACGTACGGACGCCCCGGACGCCGTACCTGCCGAGGTACCGGCGGGGGACGGGCCGGTGTACCGGCGTGCCCTGCGGCGGTCGGTCCTGGCTGAGGTCGTGATCGGGGTCGTGGTGCTGGTGATCACCACCGTGCTCACCGGCACCCAGCCGGGCCGGGCCGAGGCGGAGACGGCGGCCGCCTCCGAGGCCGCGGTGGCGGGCCGGCCGACCGACACCACCAGCACCGTCCCGTTCGACATGGGCACGTCGGGCGGACGTGGCAAGGTGCAGATCGACCTGGCGCCGGGGCGGGTCGGCGACAACACGGTCCAGGCCGTCGTCTTCGGCGCCGACGGGGGCCTGGCCACCGTGCCCGAGCTCCGCCTCAGCTTCACGCTGGCCGCGCAGGACATCGGCCCGATCGACGCGAACCTCACCGACAAGGGCGGTTACTGGGGCACGGACGCCGTCAACCTGCCGCTGTCGGGCAGCTGGACGATGAGGATCACCGTCCGCACGACCGACATCGACCAGGTCACGGTGGAACGGACGGTACGGATCGGATAGCCGCACGGGCGGCGGACGGCACGGGACCTCCCGCTACCGTGCTCGGCCCGGCGGCCAGCCCGGTGGCCGGTCCGGCTGCCAGCCCGGCTGCCAGCCCGGCGGCCAGCCCGGCGGCCAGCCCGGCTGCCGGTCCCGTTACCGTGCTCGCTCCCGCTTCCGCCCTCGCTCCCGCTTCCGCCCTCGCTCCCGCTTCCGCCCTCGCTCCCGCTTCCGCCCTCGCTCCCGCTTCCGCCCTCGCTCCCGCTCCCGCCCTCGCTCCCGCTTCCGCCCTCGCCCTCGCTTCCGCCCTCGCTCCCGCTCCCGCTTCCGCCCTCGCTCCCGCTCCCGCCCTCGCCCTCGCTTCCGCCCTCGCTCCCGCTTCCGCCCTCGCTCCCGCTTCCGCCCTCGCCCTCGCTTCCGCCCTCGCTCCCGCTCCCGCCCTCGCCCTCGCCCTCGCTCCCGCCCTCACTCCCGGTCTCGGTCCCGCTCCCGGTCCAGCGTCCGCCGCATGGTCTCGGCCGCGCGGACGGCCGCGTCGCCGCAGCAGTTGTTGAACAGGACGTGGACCTGTTCGGCCCGCCGGGCCATCCGCAGGATCCGGGGCGCCCACTCGGCCAGCTCGTCCTCGGTGTACTGGTGGCGGAACCGCTCCTCCTTGGTGCCGGTCCCCCACGCCTCGTTCCGCCCGTGGAAGCGGATCACCGCCGGTTCGCCGGTCACCGGGGTGACGGGCGGGACGGAGGTGTCCAGCGTCTGCGCCATGTCGACCGCGACCGCCGACATCCCCCACTCCGCCAGCAGCCCGGCGGTGCCGTCCCGGCGCTCCTCCCGCCACCACCCGGGATGCCGGAACTCCACGGCTACGGGCCACCCCGCCGTACGCTCCGCGCACTCCCCGATGAACCGCTCGGCCCGTGCCCCGGGCGCGAACCACGGCGGGAACTGGAACAGCACCGTCCCCAGCCGCCCGGCCTGCCGCAGCGGCCCGAGCGCGGCGGCGAACCGCCCCCACACCTCGTCCAGCAGCCCGCCCTCGGGAGTCCCCCGTCCGTACCGCCCCCGGAGCTCCGCGGGCAGCGCGTTCTCGCGCGTCGGGTGCCCCGTGAGCAGCGAGAACGCCTTCACGTCGAACAGGAAGCCGTCAGGGGTCCGCTCGCTCCACAGCACACTGTTCCGCTCGCTGGGCAGCCCGTAGTACGTGGAGTCCACCTCCACCACACCGAACCGCTCGGCGTAGTACCGCAGTCTCCCCTCGGCGTCCCGCCGCCCCGGCGGGTACCACCCGCTGCCCACCAGCGCCCGGTCCGTCCACGAACACGCGCCCACCAATATCCGGCTCATGCGGCGGCGTCTACCCGGCCGGCCCCACGGACGAGCACCCCGGTCCCACCGCCGGGCTCACGTCTCGCCGAAAGCCGCCTGTCGGGCTCACGTCTCGCCGAAAGTCGCCCGTCGGGCTTACGGCTCGCCGAAAGCCGCCACCATCACGTTCAGCGCCACCTTGTTCATGTCCTGGCCCTTGGCGTCCGTGGAGTTGACGCTGTAGACGAGGGTCCGCGAGCCGTCGCGGGTGGCGGCGATGGCCGTGTTGTAGCCCCACCGGCTGCCCGACTTGCCCCACACCTCGCGGCCGCCCAGCTTCTTTATCGACAGCCCGACGGAGTACGCGGCGTCCTCGTCGGTCAGGAAGGTCTTCACCTTCGGCAGCGTGAACATCTCCTCGAGCAGCGGCCCGCGCACCACCCGGCCCCGGAACAGGGCCTTCGTGAACCGTTCGAGGTCCGCCGTGGTGGAGATGAGGTCACCGGCCGCCCAGCCGTCCGTGGGGCCCCACACGGTCACGTCGCGCAGCCCGGTCGTCCCGTCGTCCAGCAGCATCGTCTGGTAGCCGTGATTGTGCGGTCCCGCGATGCGCGGGTCCGCCCCCGGAAGATAGGTGTCGCGCAGCCCCAGCGGTACGAGGATCCGGCGGGCGACCTGGTGCTCGTACGAGTCACCGGTGACGCGCTCGATCAGCAGCCCGGCGATCGTGTAGCCGATGTTCAGGTAGTGCTGCTGCGTGCCCGGCGCGAACTCGCGCGGCTGCGCCACCGCCGAGCGGACCATGTCCTCGGGGTCGTGGACATGGAAGCGGTTCGCGTACTTCTCCTCGACCGTGGTCCCGGGGAACTCGGGCGCCGGTATGCCGTGCGTGTGGTTGAGCAACTGCCGGACGGTGACCTCCCCGTACGCCGCCGGGATCAGCTCCGGCAGGTACGAGCGAGCGGTCCGGTCCAGGTCGAGTCCGCCCTCGGAGGCCAGTTGCAGGGCGACCGCCGCGGTGAAGACCTTGGTCACGGAACCGGCGCGGAACCGGCCGTCCGGGTCGGCCGCCCGGCCGCTCGCCAGATCGTGCACGCCCGCACTGCCCCGCCAACCGCCCCCGGTCCCGCCGACCCGCACCAGCGCGGCCGTCGCCTCCGCCGAGGGCAGCCCCGAGACGGCGCCCGCCAGCGCGGCGGCGGTGTCGGGGTCGAGGGAGCCCACGGGCGCGGATGCGGATGCGGCAGGGGCGGAGGCGGCGGCCGGCAGGGTCGCGGGCCCCGCGGCGACGCCCATGACGACCGCCGCGACGAGCAGCCCGCGGACGGTGCCTTTCACGGTCGTGGTCATGGTCGCCGTCGGCGTCATCGCCGTCATGAGCGTGCGTGTGGCCGGCATGGGCAGCTCCTGAGATGTGGGATGTGAGAGGTGGGATGTGGGAGGTGAGATGAGGGAGTGTCGGCCGTCTGTGTTCCGTGTTCCGTGTTGCGTGTTCCGACGGCTCGGCTCACATCCTGCTGACCGGCAGGTCTTCGCGGATCGCCCGCGCGAGCGGTGTTACGACAGCCGGTTCGGGTCAGTCCCTCACCGGCGCGGGGGAGGGACCGGGCCCGTACGCTCCCCCGGGCGGGGGATCCCCGGCCGTGATCAGTCCCGTCTCGTAGGCGCGGATGACGGCCTGGATCCGGTCCCGCAGCCCCAGCTTGGCGAGCACGTTGCCGACGTGGGTCTTGACCGTGTGGTCGCTGACGACCAGCTCCGCGGCGATCTCGGCGTTCGACAGGCCCCGTGCGAGCAGCAGCAGCGTCTCCCGCTCCCGTCCGGTCAGCGTGTCCAGGCGCGGATCGGGCCGCCGGGGCCGGGTGACGGCGGGCCGGGCGGCGGCGGGCCGGGTGTACTGCTCCACCAGGCGCCGGGCGACGGACGGCGCGAGCAGCGAGTCGCCCCGCGTGACGACCCGGACCGCGTGCACCAGATCGTCCCGGCGGACGTCCTTCAGCAGGAAACCGCTCGCGCCCGCGTGCAGTGCCTCGTACACGTACTCGTCGGAGTCGAAGGTGGTCAGCATCACCGTGCGGCAGGAGGTCTCCGCGCTGATCGCACGGCAGGCCCCGATGCCGTCCAGGCGGGGCATCCGGATGTCGAGGAGCGCCACATCGGGCGCGTACCGCCGCACCGCCTCGACCGCCTCGGCCCCGTCTCCGGCCTCCGCGACCACCTCGATGTCCGGCTGGGCGTCGAGGATCATCGCGAAGCCGCTGCGCACCAGCTCCTGGTCGTCGGCGACCACCACACGGATCGTCATCGTGCCACCCGCGTCCTGGCGGTTACGGACCTCGTGCCGGCCAGCGGGATCCGCGCCCTGACCTCGAAGCCCCGGCCGTCCGGGCCGGGACCGGCGACCGCGGTACCACCGTGCGCCGCGGCCCGCTCCCGCACACCGACGAGCCCGTGCCCACCGGCCCCGACGAGGACCCCGCGCCCGTCATCCGTGACTCGAACCTCCAAGTGGTCGTCACCGTAGGTGAGTTGTACCGCTGCCGTCCGGGCGGCGGCGTGTCTGACGGTGTTCGTCAGCGACTCCTGGACGATCCGGAAGACGGTGGCCGCGGTCGCCTCCGGCAGGGATCGCACGGCTCCGTCCGTCCCGTACACGACATCGAGCCCGCCGGCCCGCACCCGGTCGAGAAGCTCGGGCAGCTCGGCGAGCCCGGGCTGCGGCGCACGCGCCGAGGGACCTTCCTGCCCTTCCCCGTCCTCGCGCAGCACTCCGAGCATCCGGCGGAGCTGTGCCATGGCGTCCCGGCCGGTCTCGGAGATCACGTCGAAGGCGGCCTCGGCCCGCTCCGGAGCCGTCCGCACGGCTACGGGACCGGCCTCGGCCTGCACGATCATCAGGCTCACGGCGTGCGAGAGGATGTCGTGCATCTCGCGTGCGATACGGGCCCGTTCGCGGGCGGCGGCCCGCTCGGCCTCCATCCGGTGCGCCCGCTGCCGGGCATCGGTCAGCCGCCCGAAGACGTAGGCCGCCGCGAACACGAACAGGGAGAAGGTCAGCTCGCGTGCCGTCCGCGAGTTGATCCACACCGATCCCGGCACGGCGACCGTCATGAGCAGCACGGTGGCCAGCCGCGCGCGCGGCGGCGACTGCGCGGCGATTGTGTAGACGATGACGAGCCCGGTGTACGGCAGCGGCTGCCCGGGCCCCTCCACGGCCAGCTTGTACAGCGCGCTGGTCGCCAGGATCGCGAGCAGCACGGTGACCGGCGCGCGCCGCCGCCAGACCAGCGGGACCACGGTGAGCGACGTCAGCCCGTACGCCGGCCAGGTCGCCGGCTCGAGCTCGGGCCCGCGCGGCACCACGAACGGCATCGTCATCGCCGCCTCGACGAGCAGCGCGATCCCGATATCGATCACCACCGGCCTGGCAACCCCCAGGGCCCGCCCCCGCTCCCACCACCCCCGCAAACCCGTCACGCCCCGGCCCCTCACTCGTATCGGCACCCCACCCACCCGACGAACGCGCGCCCACACGGTAACGGCCACCGACCACGACACCACGAGAACCGCTGACCCAGAGGCAGGAAAACCACAGACGACGCCCCTCCGGCGATCAGTAGCATCAGGGGCCAGGAGCCTCGGAACACAACTCGCTGCACAGGGGGCGCGGTGCTGGAGAGTCTGGTGACGACGGCGGCCGGTGCGCTGCTCGCCACCGTGGGTGTGCTGGTCGGCGGCGCCGTCACCCGCCGCGCCCAGGACCAGCAGTGGAACCGCGACCAGCAACTGGCCGCCTACCAGGAAGTGTTCACCCATTACGCCAAGTTCACGATGGAACTCAGGCGAGCGCACGGTGACAGACGGGGCTGGGACTACGACTGGGGCGAGTGGAGCGCGGCCCTGCTCCGGGTGAGCCTGGTCGCCCCGGCGGAGGTCGCCACGGAGATCGAGAACTTCGGCCGGGCCATCGACACCTTCCTGGACCAGGTGGAACGAGGAGACCGCACCCCGCTCCGCGACCCGCTCAGCCCGGAGGAGTTCGAAGCGGCCCGCCAGGCACCCGCCGCGGCCCAGGTCCGCCTGGTCAACGCCATACGGCGTTCTTTCGGCGACGACCACCGAGAGCTGCCGTTCGGCCTCGGCGGCTAGGACCGGCAACGCCAGAGGGCCGGACCGCTGGTGCGGTCCGGCCCTCTGATCCGGCGGAGGATACGAGATTCGAACTCGTGAGGGGTTGCCCCCAACACGCTTTCCAAATGTTCGTCCGGGGGTTCAAGGAGGGACGGGGCGTTCTGACCTGGGGCGGAGCCGAGAGTCGGACGGCGGATGAACGGTTCTGGACGGGGTGAACGAGACCAGAACTGAGACCAGAGTGCCGGGTCACACCTTCTTGACGACGATCGACTCCGGAACCAGCTTCTCCAGGTCGTCCACGTCCGAGGTGAAGATGGTGACCTGCCCCTTTTGCTGGCGCGCGATGACGGCGAGCACCGCGTCGATCGCGTACTTGTGGCCATGCAGCTTGGCATCTGCCAGCAAACGGCGGGCCTGGCGGGCCTCGTCCTTTCCGATGTCGGCGACTCTGAGTCGCGAGAGCACCCAGTCCCAGCGTTGCTCGGTGGTTCTGCCGTCGTACGCCTCGATCAGCGTCATCGGAGATGTCACCACCTCGGCTTCACCTTCGGCCGCGAGGTCAAGCCATGCGATCATTTTCCGTTCGCCGCGCACGGCCAGGGACAAGGCTTCGCAGTCGAGTACGAAGACGCGCAGCGGGCGCTGCCCCGGCTGACCGGCCCGCTTCTTCACGCGGCCTCTCCCGCGCCGTGCGTTCCGGCGGCGCGACGGCGCTCGTGCTCGGCGTCGAGCTCCTCCAGTTCCTCGAACGCTGCGATGCGCTCTTCTTCGGTGAGCGGGCCGTGTTCCTCCTGCAGCCAGTCGGCCAGTTCCCGCAGCCGGTCCCGGTCGCGCTTGAAGCGCAGTGCCTCGGCGACGTACGCCGACAGCCCTCGCTCCGCCGCCTCGGCGCGGATCTCGTCCAGGAGATCCTCGGGAATCGTCACCGTCACCTTCTTCGTCGCCATACAAGAGACCATACTCTAGGTATCGCGCTGCTTACCAGTGCGTTCATATGGTCCCCCGGACCGGCGATCAGACGGTCACGGCGGGGCGTGGGCTGCCGTGGAAAACCTGGCTGGTGTGCCACGAGCGGTGGGCGGCGGCGATGGGGTGGATGCCCGGCTGGGGACCTATGACCGGACGGCCGGCGAGCGTGATGACGTGCTCGCGGGCGACGGCACTGCGGCCGACGAAGCTCTGCGAGACCAGAATGCGGTGGCCCTCGCCGATCCCGAGAACGCCCTTGTCGAAGAGCTTGTGGTGCAGCGAGCACAGGCACAGCCCGTTGTCTATGTCGTCCGGTCCGTCGAACGCCCACCAGCGCACATGGGCGGCCTCCAGCCCGACCGGCACCGCACCGATCCTGCCGTCGTACCCGCAGAAGGCGCACTGGTACTCGTACGCCGTCAGGACCATCTCCCGCATCCGCCGGTCCCGCTGCCTGCGCGAGGCCGAGAGCCGTCCGGTCTCGGCCTCCTCCAGCTCCAGGCCGACAGCTTCGCACAGCTCGCCGTGGAGGGAGGACGGGAAGTTCAGATCGAGCAGCACCCGAGTCACCCTGCCGAGGAGGGACGGCTCCCGCCGCAGCGCCGCCCGCAGCTCCGGCGCCAGACGCCCGGTGGCCCCGGTCGCCCGCAGCTCCCTGACCCCGGTCCCGGGGCTGCCCGTCCCGCGCTCGGTGCGCACCTCCCACACCCCGTCACTCACCAGGTGATGGAAGGGATAAGCGGGCGTCGTCCGGTTGCCGGGCCCGTATTCGGCGAGCAGCCGCCGCAGGTCCTGCTCCACCGCGCTGAACCGCATCTCGCCGTCGGCGTCCTGCTGAAATCGGCTGAGCGCGTACAAGAACAGCAACGGCTTGTGCGGAGCACGCGCCCCACTCCTCGTCCACTGCCTCAGCTGCGCGGTGCGCTCGACCCAGTCCATGACCGGCGATCGTAGTGGCGGCTCGTCGAACAATGATCCGTGCACGGTGGGCCATGCCGAGGCTACGCGGGCATGACGGCGAGGATGCGGGAGAGAGTGAAGACCCGTTCGTCCTCGCGCAGATGGCACCAGGCATACAGACGGGGTGGGTCGAGATCGAGCTCGCTGAGGGTACGTACCGTCCGGTTGCCCGAGGCAGCGACGTACTCGACCGTGATGGCCGTGCCCGCGTCGACGGCGTCGGCGAGCTGGCGGACAGCGCTGTACGTCAGATTCTTCGCGTGTCCGGCGACGATCTCCTCGGTGTCCGTGCCATAGGGGACCCCGGTGCCGAACGGTCGGGATCCGGAAGCGTCGGAGGCGCGTCCCGCAGCCTGGCGGCCAGGACACCCAGGTCGACGTCCACTGGGGTCTTCGTCGGCACGGACCGCCGTCGTTGGCCCGGGAGGAAGGTCGGAGCCGGGGCGGAGGCACGTCGGTGCCGGGTCCTCTCGACGCGTACGGTTCCGTCGGCCTTCTCGGCGACGGGGGCGTAGCCGGCGGCCCGGAGCGCGGCGAGGGTCTTGTCGAGCGGAGTCCGGCAGACCAACACGGTCGGGGCCAGTCGGCGCAGACCGAGTTCGGCGAGCTTGCGGTGGGCGGCGAGTTCGACGAGGAAGGCAGGTTCCTCGCTGTGGATCACGCAGGCCGCGGGGGTGATGCGCACACGGCCGTGAGCGCGCGCGGTGTCGTGGATCAGATATGACAGCGGCTGGGGGAGGGCGCCGATGGCGACGTCGGTCAGGTCGGCGGTGATGGCGTCAGGTGTACGGCCGGTGTCCAGGGCGCAGCGGATGGTGCTCGGGCTGAACCGCCACACGGACGCTGTGCCGACGGTTTCCCGCTCTGCGACGGCGTCCAGCAGGGCGGCCAGGCGGGCTGACGGTGTGCCCGTGACGACGGCGGTGAGGTCCGCGCCGAACCGGGCCGTGCTGGTGGCCGTCGGCAGCAGCCGCCGACTGGCCGCGGCCAGTGCTTTGCCGTCATCGGCCTGCAAGGCGGCACCGATGCGGGACAGGGAGCCGCGGGCAATTGCACCGAGTAGTTCTGCTTCGCGGGCCACGGAGGCGAAGGGCGTGGCGTCCTGGGGGAGTTGATCGGCGAGCGGGCGGTGCCACGCGACGAGTGGCCCCAGTTCTCCAGGGCTCTGCACTCCCTGGTCTGTCGGGAGCCCTGCTGCGGCGGTGAGCAGTCCGTCCCGGGCTTGCACACAGCCGCCACAGGGTGGTGTTCCGGCGAGTGCGGACAGCGCCTTCCCTGCCTCGTCGCGGGCCTGGGTCGCGGTCAGCGGCAGCGTCCGCCACGCCTGGAGAAGCTCGGTGAGCTGCTCCGCCGGTTCCCGCTCCGCCCAGGCGTCGTAGCCTTCCGTCGCCGCGACCCGGTCACCGTCCCGGGCCAGCAGCCCGCCTTCGTACGCCGTCTCCAGGACGAGGCGTACAACGATGTCGTCGCACTGTGTGGCCTTGCCGATCCGGGACAGCTCACGCGTCCCGACCCCGCCGGACTTCAGACGAGCCGGTGGAGAAGCGGCGCACGCCGCCAGAACCGAGGTGGCGTGGGCGGTGAACGCCGTGGCGGCTGCCGCCGCCTCCCGATCCACCTCCGCCTCGCTGACGGACACCGTCTGCACGATGGGTGGGCACGGCTTGAACGGGGCGTGCCAGTCGGCCCCGCGCAGCGCGAGCGTCACCTCGGCCGGCATTCGCGCGGGCTCGTACCCGGAGTACCGGACCTGGACCAGCAGTCCTCGCTCCAGCGCCCACCGCGCACCCGATTCGGAGTCGGCCCGTGGGGCCCCGAGCATGAGGAAATCCGTCTGTTCCTGCCCCTGTTCACCCTGGTGACGGGCTCGCCGCTCAAGCAGTTTCCGAGTGGCCACAGGCGCCGAAGCGACCACCGCGGCCACCCGCTCCGGATCACTGTGGTGTTCCAGCAGAGTGGCCAGCCGATCTTTCTTGGTGGTGCCGGGAGCTGGGATGTCCAAGGCCACCAGCATGCGCCGCAGTTCCTCGGAGGTTGTGTCCGCCAGTAGCCGGGCGAGCGGCGCGTCCAGCCCCAGCGGCGAATGCCACGCGTGCCGCAACGGCGCAGCCATGTGGAGCAGCCCTTGGCCGTCCGGCCAGACGAGCGCGTGATCGGCCAGTGTCTCCAGGGCCGCGTCCAGCCCGCGATCGGTCTCCGCTTCGGTCACGTCCAGCAGGGCGGCCAAAGCGGCACGTGGAACGGGTCCCAATGCCGCCAGCGCCTCAGCCACCTGCAGCTGTGGCAGCGCGAGCTCCGCCAGCGCCGGTGCCACCGACGCCGGGCGCTGAAGGCGGTCGGCGAGTTCGCCGACCGATCGTGGCTCCGGTGGGGACACGGCGTCCGGGCGAGTCGCCAGGACTCGCTCAAGTCGACCGACTTCCAGACCACCCAGCCACGAGGCCAGAGTTGATCCACTGGGCTTACCGATGGGGCACCTCACCAAGACGACGCCGTTGCTCTTCGAACCGGAACCGGTCCTGCACGCGCTCCAGAATGGCGCATGGCGGCGACACCCGCGTCCTGCGGCGCAGGAAGCCGCTGGTGAGCGAAGGCGTTGCCTTGTCGGCCGACCCGTCAGCGACAGAGCGAGGCGGCGAAAAGTGCCTTATGTCGAAAATAAGTGAGACCAGAACTGAGACCAGGGGCATGCCGAGAACCCCGGCCCGCTGAGCGGTCCGGGGTTCTCGTTTCGCCTGTTCAGGCGAGCGCGGAGGATACGAGATTCGAACTCGTGAGGGGTTGCCCCCAACACGCTTTCCAAGCGTGCGCCCTAGGCCTCTAGGCGAATCCTCCGCGGCAAACAATACAAGACGTTGAGGAGTGCTCGCGAACTCGTTCCTGCCGCTCCGATCAGGTACCCTTGGCGCAGCCCCTCACGTGGCGCTATCTGACTGAACTCCCCCAGGGCCGGAAGGCAGCAAGGGTAGGTCGGCTCTGGCGGGTGCGTGGGGGGCGCTTGCGTGTGCGGGAGTCGCCGTGTGTGCGGGACCCGCGCGCGTGGGAGCCCGCGTGTGTGCGGGAGCCCGCGCGAGTGCGGGAGCCCGCGCGAGTGCGGGAGTCGCTGCGCTTCCGGGTGCGGCGGCGCGGGGCGGTCGCCGGGCGGGTCCCAGGGGCTTCGTCGCGGGCCTCCCGGGAGACCTGTCTCACAGAGGGCCGGGGTGTTCCAGGAGTGCGCAGTGCCGGGTTCCGGGTGGTCGGGGCCGGGCGGGCCCGAGTTGGGCGGGCGGGGCCCATGGGGGGTCGGCTTCCGGGCGGTCCTGGTTGTCAGTGGGCGCCTATAACCTCGTATGCGTGTCGTCTCTCGCGCTGTACCGCCGCTATCGCCCGGAGTCGTTCGCCGAGGTCATCGGGCAGGAGCATGTCACCGACCCGCTGCAGCAGGCGCTGCGGAACAACCGGGTCAATCACGCGTACCTGTTCAGCGGTCCGCGCGGATGCGGCAAGACGACCAGCGCCCGCATCCTGGCCCGCTGCCTGAACTGCGAGCAGGGCCCCACCCCGACGCCGTGCGGCGAGTGCCAGTCCTGCCAGGACCTGGCCAGGAACGGACCGGGCTCGATCGACGTCATCGAGATCGACGCCGCTTCGCACGGTGGCGTGGACGACGCCCGTGACCTGCGCGAAAAGGCGTTCTTCGGCCCCGCGAGCAGCCGCTACAAGATCTACATCATCGACGAGGCCCACATGGTCACGTCGGCCGGTTTCAACGCCCTGCTGAAGGTCGTCGAGGAGCCGCCGGAGCACCTCAAGTTCATCTTCGCCACGACCGAGCCCGAGAAGGTCATCGGGACGATCCGGTCGAGGACACATCACTATCCCTTCCGGCTCGTCCCGCCCGGGACGCTGCGGGAGTACCTGGGCGACGTCTGCGGGCGCGAGGGCATCCCCGTGGAGGACGGCGTGCTCCCGCTGGTCGTCCGGGCCGGCGCCGGTTCCGTGCGTGACTCCATGTCCGTCATGGACCAGTTGCTCGCCGGGGCGGGGGACCCCGGTGTGACGTACGCCATGGCGACCTCGCTCCTCGGTTACACCGACGGCTCGCTGCTGGATTCCGTCGTCGAGGCCTTCGCCTCCGGGGACGGCGCGGCGGCCTTCGAGGTCGTCGACCGCGTCATCGAGGGCGGCAACGACCCGCGGCGCTTCGTCGCCGACCTGCTCGAGCGGCTGCGCGACCTCGTGATCCTGGCGGCCGTCCCCGACGCGGCGGAGAAGGGGCTCATCGACGCCCCCGTCGACGTCGTGGAGCGCATGCAGGCCCAGGCCGGGGTCTTCGGCGCGGCCGAGCTGAGCCGCGCCGCCGACCTCGTCAACGAGGGACTGACGGAGATGCGCGGCGCCACTTCGCCGCGCCTCCAGCTCGAGCTCATTTGCGCGCGCGTACTGCTGCCCGCCGCCTACGGGGACGAGCGTTCCCTGATGGCCCGGCTCGACCGGATCGAGCGCGGCGTGAGCTTCACGGCCGGCGCCGGCGCCCCCGCCATGGGGTACATGCCCGCCGGCGACGCGCACGGAGGCGCCGTCGGCGGCGCTCCCGTCGGGGGCGTGCCGGGCGCCGGTACGCCGGGCGCCGGTGCGGAGCCCGTCCCGCCGGGCGGCGGCCTCGCCGCAGCCCGGGCCGCCGTACGGTCCACGGGAGGCGCGGGTGGTACGGGTGCTACGGGTGGTGGAGTCGGTACGGGTGCTACGGGCAGCGTGAGTGGCCCTGGTAGCCCTGGTAGCCCTGGTGGCCCTGGCGGTCCAGGTGGCATGAGTGGTGCGGGTGGTGCGGGCGGTCAGGGTGCGCCCTTCGGCGCTTCCGCTCCGGTGACGCCGCAGACGCAGACGCAGACGCAGACACAGGCGCCCGCCGGTGCCGGGGCGGGCGGGTCCGGTCCGGGTGCCGGGGCTGCCCCCGGTACGCCCGCCGCCGCCCCGGCTCCCGCGCAGCCGTCCGCACCTCCCGCCCCGGCTGCTCCCGCCTCCGCCCCCGGCGCCTGGCCCACCGCGACGGCCGCGGGCAGCGGTCGCAGGCCCGGCGGCTGGCCGACGGCGGCACCCGCGGGCGGCGGCCACACTCCGGCCGCCCCGACCGGCCCGGCCACCCCGGCCGGCCCGACGCCCCCGGCCGCGCCTCAGCAGGCCGCCCCCGCCCCGGCGCCCTCCGCGCCGGCGCCGGTCTTCGCTCCCCCGGCGGACGGGCCGGACCCCCGCATGCTGTGGCCGAACATCCTGGAGGCGGTGAAGAACCGTCGTCGTTTCACCTGGATCCTGCTCAGCCAGAACGCGCAGGTCGCCGGTTTCGACGGCACGACTCTCCAGATCGGCTTCGTCAACGCGGGCGCCCGGGACAACTTCGCGAGCAGCGGCAGCGAGGACGTACTGCGGCAGGCGCTGGCCGAGCAGTTCAACGTGCAGTGGAAGATCGAGGCGATCGTCGACCCCTCGGGCGGTTCGGCGCCCGCGCCGGGCGGTAACCCCGGCTTCGGCGGCGGTGCCGGTTACGGCGGCGGCGGTGGTGGTGGTGGCTACGGCGGCGGCGGTGGTGGTGGTGGTGGCTACGGCGGCGGTGCCGGTGCCGGTTACGGCGGTGCGCCCGCCGCCCCCCGCCTCGCACCGACGCAACAGCCGTCGCCCGCGGCGTCCCCGCCCGCCGCGGCACCGGCCCAGGCCGCACCCGCACCGGCCCCCGCCCCGCCGACGGCTCCGGAACCGCACCCGGTCGCCCCCGAGGACGACATCCCGGAGGACGACGACCCCGACCTCGACGAGTCCGCCCTCTCGGGCCACGACCTGATCGTGCGCGAACTCGGAGCGACGGTGGTCGAGGAGTTCACGAACGAGTAGATGAGCAGCAACCAGTAGGTGAGGGTCGCAGCCCCGGAGACAGCCCCGGACAGGACACGAGCCTCCACCCCCTTGGAGGAAGCCACCAACCCCGTGCGTCCCACGCCTCGGAAGCCCCTACAAGGGCACCCGCCACCGGCGGCTAGGCTGGCCCCGTGAAGGTCCTCGTCATCGGTAGCGGCGCCCGCGAACACGCCCTGTGCCACTCCCTGTCCCTCGACCCCGACGTCACCGCCCTCCACTGTGCCCCCGGCAACGCCGGTATCGCGGAGGTCGCCGAGCTGCACCCGGTCGACGCACTCGACGGCGCCGCCGTGGCCGTACTGGCCAGGCAGCTCGGCGCCGAGCTGGTGATCGTGGGGCCCGAGGCCCCGCTCGTCGCGGGAGTCGCCGACGCAGTACGCGAAGCCGGCATCCCCTGCTTCGGTCCCTCCAAGGAGGCCGCACAGCTCGAAGGCTCCAAGGCGTTCGCGAAGGACGTGATGGCGGCGGCCAGCGTCCCGACCGCGCGCTCGTACGTGTGTACGACGCCCGCCGAGGCCGAGCAGGCGCTCGACGCCTTCGGAGCCCCGTACGTCGTGAAGGACGACGGTCTGGCCGCGGGCAAGGGTGTCGTCGTGACCAGCGACCTCGAGGCCGCGAAGGCGCACGCGAGCGCCTGCGACCGGGTGGTCGTGGAGGAGTTCCTGGACGGCCCCGAGGTGTCGCTCTTCGCGGTCACCGACGGCGAGACCGTCGTCCCGTTGCAGCCCGCCCAGGACTTCAAGCGCGCGCTCGACGGCGACCAGGGCCCGAACACCGGCGGCATGGGCGCGTACTCGCCCCTGCCGTGGGCGGAACCGAAGCTGGTGGACGAGGTCATGGAGACCGTCCTCCAGCCGACCGTGGACGAGATGCGCCGCCGCGGCACCCCGTTCGCCGGTCTGCTCTACGCAGGTCTGGCGATCACCAGCCGGGGCGTGCGGGTGATCGAGTTCAACGCCCGTTTCGGCGACCCGGAGACCCAGGTGGTCCTGGCCCGTCTCAAGACCCCGCTCGCGGGGCTGCTGATGGCCGCGTCCACCGGCAACCTCGCCCACCTCCCGCCCCTGCGCTGGAGCGACGAAGCCGCCGTCACGGTGGTCGTGGCCTCGCACAACTACCCCGGCACCCCCCGTACCGGCGACCCGATCACCGGCCTCGACGAGGTGGCGGCCCAGGACGCGCCCGACGCGTACGTCCTGCACGCCGGTACGAAGCGGGACGGCGACACCGTGGTCAGCGCTGGCGGCCGGGTCCTCTCCGTCACCGCGGTCGGCGACGGTCTGACGCAGGCCCGCGACCGCGCCTACCGTGCGGTCTCCCGCATCGGCCTCGACGGCTCCCAGTACCGCACGGACATCGCGGCCAAGGCGGCGGCGGAGGCGTAGCCCCGAAATCACCGGCACGGACGCAGACTTCGCGCGTCACTGAAAGTAATCGAAAGTCGCCAATCATCACCCTCCGTGCCCGTTGCGTTCTCCCGTCAGGCCCCGGATTTCGAACGAAATCCGGGGCCTGATCCTTGCCCAGTGTCCGCACCTTTCCCCAAAGCCATTCCATCGAGTGACCGATGCGCCAACCTGATGACGGGGGCGAGGGCCCCAACTAGGGTGCGGCGCAAGCGTTCCGGCACTTGGCCCACCGGCATTGCGATGTCGGTGGCGGGTGCCACAGTGGGGAGATGAGCAACGCCAGGGAAATCCCCGGCGCCGGCTGTGACAGTGACTGTCAGGGCGTGCGCCGGGCGACACGGTAGGGGGTGACGTCCGGTCGTGACCGGTATGGGTGTGGAGGTGGGCGCGCAAGCGGCGCGCTCCCGGGCTCTTGCCGTGCTGCGCATCCGCAGCAGGGCGCTGGCCGTCGCCCTGCTGCCCGCGGCCGTGGCGGTCGTGCTGCTCGTCGGCGGTTCCACCGGCCATGTCGACGGCGGCGGCTGGGGCATCACCCGCTGGGTCGTGACGGCCCTCGCCGGGGTCGTACTCCTCGCGGCCGCTGCCATCGCGCTGGTGGTCGCCCGCGCCCGCCCGGCCATGAGCCCCACGGTCCCGGTCAGCGAGGACTCGGCACCGGATCTGTACCGCATGGTGCGTGACCTGGCCGACCGCCTCGACGTGCCCGCCCCCTCCGCGATAGCCCTCACCCCGGACTGCGACAGCTGGCTCGAGGACCGTACGCACCGGGCCCACGACCAGCCCCAGCCCGACGACGGCACCCTCACCGACGACGGACAGGGCCCGCCCGACCCGGAGGGCCGACAGCGGGACGGCGGGACATCCGGCCTGAGCGCCCTGCGAAGGCTACGAGGTCCGCGCGGCCCGCGCGGCCTGCGCGGCCTGCGAGGGCTACGAGGGCTACGAGGGCTACGAGGTCTGCTGGCCAGAGGCGGGGAGCGGCAGACGCCACGCCCCGGCCCCGGTCCCGGCCCCGGTCCTGGTCACGGTCCCGCCGCGCCCGTCCTCGTCATCGGATCGCCGTTCCTGTGGTGGATGCGGGTCGGCGAGCTGCGTGCGGTCCTCGCCCCGGTAGTCGCGGGCACGGGCCCCTCGGCCCACCCGGACATAGCGGCGGCCCGCCGTTTCGTACGGGGACTGGACGCGGCCGTGGCCGTGACCACCGCGCCGACGCGCGGCCCCCTGGTCCGTACGGCGTTGGGAGGCATCGGCTGGGTGGCCCGCCTGCTGCTGCGCAGTTGCCGCGGTCACGCGGTGGAGATGGAGCGCGGTGTGGCGGCGGCCGCCGCCGAGCGTGCACAGACTGTGGACTACGGCCTGCGCATCGTCGCCCAGGAACAGGTCGGGCTGGCGTACGCGGGATGGGACCGGTTGCTGACCCGGGTCGCTCTGCCCGCCTGGCGGATGGGCCGCTGGCCGTCCCGCCTCGACGCGGGCGTGGTCGCCGCCCTCACCGAGCTCTCCCGGCGGGACCGGCTGGCCGAGGGGTTCGCGTCCCGGCTGGGCGAGCGCCCCGCCTGTGACCTGCTCGAAGAGCCCGGCACGATAGACGAGGCGGCTTCCCTGCTCGCCGCCCGCCTCTTCCACGGCGGCCCCGCCGAGCGCGGCCCCGACTGGGCCCCGGTGAACTGGCAGGAGTACCCGGAGGAGGTCGTCGACCGCAAATGGCGTACCGACGCGGCCCGTCTCCACCGTGTCCTCGACGCCCAGGGCGTCCGCCCGTCCGCCGGCCGGACCGCCCCCGGCTCGGAGCCGACCCTCGCCCGGGTGATGGACCACTTGACGACCCTCACGAGCGGCGACGACCCGCCGGAGGACGCGACGGGCGCCGACCACGACGGCACCTCGGCCGCCGCTTCCCCCGCCCCCGCGGCCTCGGCTTCCGCCTCGGGCGACCAGCCGAACACCTACGCCCCCATGACGTCCATCGAGGGCGACACCGGTACCAGCCCCAGCCCCATCCCCGGCACCGCCACCGCCACCGCCACCAACGATGCCGCCGCCACCAATGACGCCGCCGCCACCAATGACGCCGACGCCGACGATGACGCCGACGACGAGGACCCCGTAGGGAACGAGCGGACCGCCGCGCTGGCCGCCGCGCTCAGCGCGGAAGTGGCTCGCGAGGAGGCGGCCGCGGGCCCCGTACCGACCGCGGGCACGGAGCAGTCGGGCCCCGACAGCGCGCTCTGGGAGGACGGAACGCTGCCGCTCTTCCCACTGCAACCACCGCGTACGGGACGGGAGTTGCTCGCCGATCATGTGACGGCGATGGTGTGCTGCGCCGCGATGGACACGGCGGGCGCGCTGCCCGGCCTCGACTGGCTCGACGGCCCGTCCCTCCTCGTGGACGGCGAGCGTGCCGCCGACCTCGGCCCCCGCGTCCTCTCCCTCATAGAGGACGGCGACCCGGGTCCCCTGCGCGACTGGCTCCTCCGGACGGGCGCCCGCCCCGAGAAACCGGTCCGCCTGGTGTGACTCCGATATGCGGACACGCATCGCCCGTTAACGAGCGGACGGCTCCGTTGTTCCGGACTTCGTCAAATAGCGACGAACGGTGACGGACTGCGTGCTGCATGTGATGTGCTGAGACCGATCGCGTACACAGCAAGGGCTTGCAAGCGGTGACGGGGGCGTTGGGAGGGGAGTACGCATGGCGTCGGAGCAGATCCGCCGCTGGGAGTCGGGAGCACTGGCGCACGCTGTGACGGACCCTTTCGGACAGGGCCCTCTCCCGTGGCTCCGCGGTGACGAGCAGTATTTCGACGACACGGGCCAGGTCGTCCCCTGGTACATCGACTGTGTCGATCACTACGACCGCCACGGCACACACGGCCGGTACGGCCCCGGCGGCAGCACCGCACCGGCCTTGCGGGACCCCGCATCCCGCTCCGGAGAGGGCACCCGAAACGGGGAAAGCGCGCGTCCCGGAGGAAGCGCGCGTCCCGGAGACAGCGCTCGCCCCGCATCGGGCACTCGCTCCGGACCGGACACCCGACCCGGCAGCGACGCCGGTTCAGGAAGGCCCGGCAGCGACGCCGGTTCAGGAGGGCCCGGCAGCGACGCCGGTTCAGGAGGGCCCGGCAGCGACGCCGGTTCAGGAGGGCCCGGCAGCGGCGCCCGTTCACGAGGGACCGGCACCGACGCCCCTTCAGGAAAAACCTTCCGCGCCGTCCCGCGCCCGCGCGCCGGAGGCCCCCGTTCCGCGGACGACGTCCACCGCCAGATCAAAGGTTTCGCCTCCACCGGCTCGGCCGTCCCCGGCCAGGCGATCGACTTCCACATCACCGTCGATCCGCCGCAGGAGTTCAGCATCGACGTCTACCGGATCGGCCACTACGGCGGAGACGGCGCCAGCAAGGTCAGCACCAGCCCCCGCCTCTCCGGCATCGTCCAGCCGCCCCCGCTCACCGCCGACCGCACGGTCTCCTGCCACCACTGGTGGCTGTCGTGGCGGCTCCAGATCCCCAGCTACTGGAACATCGGCGCGTACGTCGCCGTCCTCACCACCGCCGACGGCTACCGCTCCCACGTCCCCTTCACGGTCCGCGACGAGCACCCCGCCGACCTGCTGCTCCTGCTGCCCGACGTCACCTGGCAGGCGTACAACCTCTACCCGGAGGACGGCCGCACGGGCGCGAGCCTCTATCACGCGTGGGACGACGAGGGCCGGCTCCTCGGCGAGGCCGACGCCGCGACCACGGTCTCCTTCGACCGTCCGTACGCCGGCGCGGGCCTGCCCCTGCACGTCGGTCACGCCTACGACTTCATCCGCTGGGCCGAACGTTACGGCTACGACCTCGCCTACGCCGACGCCCGCGACCTGCACGCCGGCCGCGTCGACCCCACCCGCTACCGGGGCCTCGTCTTCCCCGGCCACGACGAGTACTGGTCGACGCCGATGCGCCGCGCCGCCGAACGCGCCCGCGACCACGGCACCTCCCTCGTCTTCCTCTCCGCCAACACCATGTACTGGCAGGTGGAGCTGGGCCCGGCACCGTCCGGCGTCCCCGACCGCCTGCTCACCTGCCGCAAACGCAAAGGCCCGGGGAAGCCGGCCCTGTGGCGCGAGATCGACCGTCCGGAGCAGCAGCTCATCGGCATCCAGTACGCGGGACGGGTCCCGGAGCCCCATCCGCTGATCGTCCGCAACGCCGAGCACTGGCTGTGGGAGGCGACCGGAGCCCTGGAGGGCGACGGGATCGACGGGCTCGTCGCCGGCGAGGCGGACCGTTACTTCCCGCGCACCCCACTGCCCGACCACCAGGACCGCATCCTCCTGGCCCACTCCCCCTACACCGACAGCGACGGCATCTCCCGGCACCAGGAGACCTCCCTGTACCGCGCGCCTTCCGGTGCGCTGGTCTTCGCATCCGGGACGTTCGCATGGTCCCCGGCCCTGGACCGCCCGGGCCACGTCGACCCCCGTATCCAGCGTGCCACGGCCAACCTCCTCGACCGCATCTGCAAACGCGACTGAACGGTCACCCCGCACCCGTCCACCGCGGACGCCCCACCCGCCCCACCTCGCCACCCCGTGGCCCGAGCCGGTCCCCGCATACGGGAGAATCGAGCCAATTGGACAGAACCACGGGGAGGAACCGTGTCCGGATTCGTCGAAAAGCCCGAGCCCGTCGAGGTCCCGGGTCTGGTGCATCTGCACACCGGCAAGGTGCGCGACCTGTACCAGAACGAGGCGGGCGACCTCGTGATGGTCGCCAGCGACCGCATGTCCGCCTACGACTGGGTACTCCCGACCGAGATCCCGGACAAGGGCCGGGTGCTCACCCAACTGTCGCTCTGGTGGTTCGACCAGCTCGCCGACCTGGCCCCCAACCACGTCCTCGGCACCGAACTCCCGCCGGGCGCCCCCGCCGGCTGGGAGGGCCGCACCCTCGTCTGCAAGTCCCTGCGGATGGTCCCGGTCGAGTGCGTCGCCCGCGGCTACCTCACCGGCTCCGGGCTGGTCGAGTACAACGACTCCCGCACCGTCTGCGGCCTGGCCCTGCCCGAGGGCCTCGTCGACGGCTCGGAACTCCCCGCCCCGATCTTCACCCCCGCCACCAAGGCCGAGGTCGGCGAGCACGACGAGAACGTCTCCTACGAGGAAGTCGCCCGCCAGGTCGGCGCCGACACCGCGGCCCAGCTGCGCCAGGCGACCCTCGCCGTCTACAGCCGCGCCCGCGACATCGCCCGCGACCGCGGCATCATCCTCGCGGACACCAAGTTCGAGTTCGGCTTCGACGACGACACGCTCGTCCTCGCCGACGAGGTGCTGACCCCGGACTCCTCCCGCTTCTGGCCGGCCGCCCAGTGGGAACCGGGCCACGCCCAGCCGTCCTACGACAAGCAGTTCGTCCGCGACTGGCTGACCTCCCCCGAGTCCGGCTGGGACCGCAAGAGCGAGCAGCCGCCGCCCGTCCTGCCCCAGCAGGTCGTAGACGCCACCCGCGCCAAGTACATCGAGGCGTACGAGCACCTGACCGGCACGAGCTGGTCCAGCTGAGCCCTGCGGCGTGCGGCGTGTGGCGTGCGGCAGGCCGCATGCCGCCTGCCGTGCGCCGCACGCCACGTGGCGCGCGCACGAAGAAGCCCCCGGCCTCGGGCCGGGGGCTTGTTCTCTGTGGAGCGGACGACGAGGCTCGAACTCGCGACCTCAACCTTGGCAAGGTTGCGCTCTACCAACTGAGCTACGTCCGCACTGCGCCGTGGCGCGAGAGCAACTATACCCAACCTCGCTCCCGTGCGAGACGCACCGCCGTGTGACGGTTCTCCGCACCGAGCTTGGTCGCGGCCGACGACAGATAGTTCCGCACCGTGCCCTGGGACAGCGCCGCCCGCTCAGCGATCTCCGCCACCGGCGCACCGTCGGCGGCGAGCTCCAGCACCTCCGCCTCGCGCTCGGTCAGCGGCGAGTCCCCCGCGGAGATCGCGTCGGCGGCCAACTCCGGGTCCACGTAACGGTTCCCCGCGTGCACCGTGCGGATGATCTCCGCCAGCCGCTCGGCACTGACGGTTTTCGGCACGAAGCCGCGCACCCCCGCCGCGAGCGCCCGCTTCAGATGCCCGGGCCGCCCGTGACTGGTCACGATCAGCACCTGGCAGCCGGGCAGTTCGGCCCGCAGCGCTGTGGCCACTCTCACACCGTCGGCCCCCGGCATCTGCAGATCCAGCACCGCCACATCGGGCTCGTGGGCCCGCGCCATCGCCAGCGCCTCCGGCCCGCTCGCCGCCTCGGCCACCACCGCGAGATCCCCCTCCAACGCCAGCAATGCCGCCAGCGCCCCTCGAATGAGGTGTTCGTCATCGGCAAGCAGAAGCCGCACGGCGGAAGGCGTGGGGGACACGGGCGATCCAGGAGATACGGGGGGCACGGGGTGCTCGGGGGGAGCGGGCGTCACGGGGTGACCTCCTCAGTCGTCTGCGGCACGGAAGCTGGGGGAGTCTCGGCAGCGGCAGCAGGAGCGGCAACGGCAGAGACAGAGGTGTCAGGCTCGGCGGCCCCGTCCGGCTCGGCGGCCCCGTCCGGTCCGGCGGCCCCGTCCGGTCCGGCGGCCCCGTCCGGTCCGGCGGCCCCGTCCGGTCCGGCGGCCCCGACCGGCTCGGCGGCCCCGACCGGCTCGGCGTCCTGAAGGCGGACGGCAGCCTCGTCCGGCTGGACGGCCCCGACCGGCTCGGCGCCAGGGACGGCCCTCGCATCGCCGGGAACAGCCCCCGCTACACCGGTAACAGCCCTCGCGACACCGGGAACAGCCCTCGCGGCACCGCGAACAGCCCCCGTGGCACCGCGAACGGGCCCCGCCCCGGGAACGGACCGCGCCGCACCGGCAACAGCCCCCGTGGCGTCCGGAAGCCGCACCTCCGCCGTGACCCGGAACACGCCGTCCCCGGCGGCCCCCGCCCGCAGCTCCCCGTCGACCTCGGCCAGCCGCTCCCGCAGGCCTGCCAGGCCGGAGCCCCGGCCGGCCCGCGAGCCCTTCCCGGCCTCCCGCGCGTCCTTGCCGGAACCAGGAGCCGGTCCCGCGACGGCCGCTCCGTCGTTCACTCCGTCGTTCTCCACGGTGAGGACGGCACAGCCGTCCGTCACGGTCAGGGAGACCGAGCAGCGCTCCGCGTCGCCGTGACGCAGTACGTTCGTCGTCGCCTCCCGGACCACCCAGCCGAGCGCGGACTGGACCCGGGCGGGCAGCGCCGTGACGGAACCGCTTACTTCGCAGTCGATACCGGCGGCGGTCAACACCCCGCGCGCTCCGGCCAGTTCGGCGCTCAGGTCGGCCTCCCGGTAGCCGCGCACCACTTCCCGCACCTCGCGCTGCGACTCCCGCGCTATGCGCTGCACCTCGATCATCTGGTCCACGGCCTCCGGCCGCTCACGCCGGGCCAACTGCACGGCGAGCTCGCTCTTGAGGGCGATCACCGCCAGATTGCGGCCCAGTACGTCGTGCAGGTCGCGGCCGAAGCGCAGCCGCTCCTCGGCCACGGCCAGCCGGGTGCGGGTCTCCCGCGCCTCGTCCAGCTCGTACACCGCGTTGAGCAGCCAGACCGAGAACGCGGCGGTGAAGGCCAGGAAACCGGCGGCGAGCAGCACGGCCACACAGAGGATCAGCGCCGCGAAGCCGGGGAAGCCGAGCGGCAGCGCGATGAGCGCGGCTGCCGCGGAGGCGGTCACGACCGTGTACAGCAGGGTGCGTATGTTCCGCGTGCCGAGGGCGAGCGTGCCCGTCCCGAACGCCATGACGCCCACGAACAGCGTGGTCGCCGTCTCGATGTGTGCCTCGTCGGCCGGCCGCCAGCTCGTCCCCGACAGTGACACCGCCAGCACGGCGATCACGGCGGTCATGAGCGCGAGCGCGATCATCGTCCGCCCCGGCTGCTCGCGGGTGCCGCGCGTCCAGTCCAGCGCGCGCGAGGCCGTCACCGCGCACAGCACGGCGTGGGTGCACACCAGGAGGCACAGCACCGAGGCCAGGGGCAGTCCCACGCTCCCGAACGGGATGAAGCCGATGGAGACGGCCTCGATCACCGCGAAGAAATGGAAGGACCACCGGGTGTACGTCTCGACCTTGGCGGGAGTGGTCTTGCCCCGCCACCAGCCCTTGACCGTCCGCATGCCCCCGCTCGCTTCCCTCGCCGTCGCTCCCGTTACCGCCGGGGCTCCCAGCGGAACCACCGCCGTACAGCAAACACCGCGACCACGGTCCAGGCCACCGCCGTCGCGAGGGCACCCAGAATCTCGTGCGCCGAGAGCTGACCGGTCCAGCCGCCGCGTACCAGCGTGATCACCGGGGTGAGGGGCAGCAGCTCGCACACCGAGGCGAGCCGGTCGGGCATGACCTCGAGAGGGGCGATGGCGCCGGAGCCGAGCAGGGAGATCAGGATCAGGGGCATGGCGGCCACCTGGGCACCTTCGACGCTCTTGCTGACGTTCGCCGTGATCGCCGCGAGCGCCGGGCACAACACCAGACCCAGCAGCAGCCCGAGCAGGGCGAGATGGGGCGCATCCGGCGCCCCGACGTCCAGCAGCACGATGAAGGCCGCGACGAGGGCGAGCGACTGCACCAGCCCTATCGCCACCGAGGGCAGGGCGGCACCGGCCAGGATCTCCCCGTCCCGCAGCTCCCCGGTGCGCAGCCGCTTGAGGACGAGCTCCTCGCGGCGGGCCGCGTACACACTCACCAGCGCGCTGTAGACGGCGAAGAGGAGCGAGAAGGCGATGGCCGAGGGGAGCAGGACCAGTCCGGCCGAGAGGCCGGTGCCGTCCAGATCCATCTGGTCGACCGTCGAGCGCAGGCTGAACGGCAGGACCAGCGGAACGATCAGGGCGGCGAACAGCGTCGCCTTCGCACGGCCGAGCAGGGTCAGCTCGGCGCGGGCCAGCGCCCCCATCCGCCGTGCGGCCGTGGTCGTGCCGGCGCCTGTGCCCGGCGCACCGCTCGTGTCCGTCGCCGTGCTCATGCCGCCGTCTCCTTCTGCTGCTCGCGCTGGATGTCTCGCTGTCGGGTCACGCCCCGGGCCGCGTCCTGATCCGCCGCGTCCCGGGCTATGCGCAGGAACGCCTCCTCCAGGGAGGCCGACCGCACATCGAGCCCGCGCAGCTCCACGCACGCCCGCTCGGCCCACGTCAGCACCGCGGTGGCGGTCCGCTGTAGCTCGTTGGTGCGCAGGTGGACCGTGCGGTCCGTCATCTCGTGGGACACGACGCCGAGCTCGGTGAACGGGGGCAGGTCGCCCGGGAAGAATCCGGTGGGCAGCTCGAACGACATCCGGGACGGCTCGGCGGCGGTCACCTCGGCCGGCGTACCGGAGGCGGCTATGCGGCCCTCGTGCATGATGGCGAGCCGGTCGGCCAGTGCTTCCGCCTCCTCCAGATAGTGGGTGGTCAGCAGCACCGTCACACCCTCGTCGCGCAGCTCGCGCACCAGCTCCCAGGTGGCCCTGCGGCCCTCGGCGTCCAGGCCCGTCGTCGGCTCGTCGAGGAAGAGGACCTCGGGCCGGCCGAGGAGGGCGAGCGCCAGGTCCAGCCGTCGGCGCTCGCCGCCGGAGAGCTGCTTCACGCGCACTCCGGCCCGCCGCCCCAGACCGACCAGCTCCAGCGCCTCGCCCGTCGGCCTGGCCCCGCTCGTGCAGCCGGCCCACATACGGACGGTCTCCCCGACGGTGAGCTCGGAGGGGAAGCCTCCCTCCTGCAACATGACGCCGATGCGCGGGCGCACCGCCGCCCGCTCGGTGAACGGATCGCGTCCGAAGATCCGCACGCGGCCGCCGGCGGGCCGGGCGAGGCCTTCGAGCAACTCGACCGTGGAGGTCTTGCCCGCGCCGTTCGTCCCCAGCAGTGCGAAGAGTTCGCCGCGGCCCGCGGAGAACGTGATGCCGCGCACGGCCTCGAAACCGCCCCCGTACACCCGGCGCAGCTCGGTGACCTCGATCACGTCGTGGTGCTGATTCGTGTTCATGCATTCAGCGTCCCCGCCGGCCGTGCCCGCCAGCAGTGCGCTGTGTCATCACTCCACATGACAAATGTCAGACGGCGGGAAGAGCGGACGATCCCCGGGAAGCCCGGACCGCCATCGGATCGGAGAGGAGGCACAATCAAGGCGTCGCAAGGCGAAGCAAGACACAAGCAAAGGCCCCGGTCGATGACCGGGGCCTTTGTTATGGAGCGGACGACGAGGCTCGAACTCGCGACCTCAACCTTGGCAAGGTTGCGCTCTACCAACTGAGCTACGTCCGCATTGCCTCCGACCGGCTTTCACCGATCGGCGCGAGCACCACCCTACCTGATCCATCCGTGGGCCTTCGACGAGCCTCGGCAAGGAGGGTCCGTGAATGGCTGGTAAGAGATGCAGAGCGGGTGACAGGAATTGCACACTGCGCCTTCCCCCTGGAAGGGGGATGTTCTACTACTGAACTACACCCGCGTGACTCCGTGAGGTCCGGCCTTTCGGCCTCGCCCCTCGGCGTGCTCCAGACTTTAGCTGACCAGCAGGGGGGAAGCGCAAGTCGGTTGCCCGCAGCGCCTCGTGACGGGTCTTCGCGGCCCCAGGGAGTGCATCGCATCCCGTAGAAGCCCCCGGGGACCCACCCCGTAGAAACCTGCCCCCGGGACCCGCCCCGCGGCGGCCCGCCCCCGTGCGCCTCGGTAACGCCCCAGTGGACACCCCGGCGCGCCCCCGGCGAACGTCTCAGTGCGCCTCGGCGAACGCCTCGTACACCTTCTTGGGGATGCGGCCGCGCGGCGGTACGTCGAGCTGGTTGGAGCGGGCCCACGCTCGGACGGCGGCCGGGTCGGGGTTCAGCGCCGTGTGGGTGTACGCCTTGCCGGACCTCGCGCGCTTGCGGCCGGCCTCGACGTAGGGGGCGAGTGCCTTCCGCAGTTCCTTGGCATTGGCTGGGTTGAGGTCGATCTCGTACGACTTGCCGTCCAGTCCGAAGGCGATCGTTTCCGCCGCTTCCGAGCCGTCGATGTCGTCAAAGAGAGTGACCACGACACGCTGCGCCACGAATATCGGTCCCTTCGTGCGGCATCTCCGCGATCACGGCGCATGACGTGCTGGGACGCCATGGACTGGACGAAGAGATGCCGGCTGTCCGGCTGTTAATGGGGCAAGTATCGGCTATTGCCAATTCCTTTGTACAGTGCCCCGCATTGCAGCGTGGACCTCGACTAAATCCGCCCGCGTGTCCGCGGGCAATGGAGCGGCGGGTGACTTCTTGGGTTTTTCCCAGGATTTTCCGTGGAGGCCGCCGCGTCGATGCGCGATCGTGATCGGGGTCACGTAGGATTCTACAAATCTACGCGAGTAGAATTTTTGTGCGGGTAGTCTGAAGGGACCTGCTCAGCACCAACACCGGGAGTGCCAGTGGCACGCGTCGTAGTCGACGTCATGCTCAAGCCGGAGATCCTCGACCCCCAGGGCCAGGCGGTGCAGCGTGCACTGCCGCGCCTCGGTTTCGAGGGCGTCTCCGACGTACGTCAGGGAAAGCGATTCGAGCTCGAAGTGGATGGGCCGGTGGACGACGCCGCGCTCGCCCGCATCCATGAACTCGCGGAATCCTTCCTCGCCAACACCGTGATCGAGGACTTCACCGTGAAGGTGGAGGACGAGAAGGCCGAGGTCGGAAAGTGACCGCTCGCATTGGCGTCGTCACCTTTCCGGGAAGCCTCGACGACCGGGACACACAGCGTGCGATCCGGCTGGCCGGTGCCGAGCCCGTCGCGCTCTGGCACAAGGACAAGGACCTCAAGCAGGTCGACGCCGTAGTGCTGTGCGGGGGTTTCTCCTACGGCGACTATCTGCGGGCCGGCGCGATCGCGCGCTTCTCGCCGGTCATGGAGACCCTGATCGACGGGGCGAAGTCCGGAATGCCGGTCCTCGGCATCTGCAACGGCTTCCAGATCCTCACCGAGGCCCATCTGCTGCCCGGCGCGATGCTCGGCAACGACCACCTGCACTTCATCTGCCGTGACCAGAAGCTGCGGGTGGAGAACGCGGACACCTCCTGGACCACCGACTACACGGCCGGCCAGGAGATCCACATCCCGCTGAAGAACATGGACGGGCGGTACGTCGCCGACGAGCGCACGCTCGACATGCTGGAGGCGGAGGGCCGGGTCGCCTTCCGCTACCTCGGCATGAACCCCAACGGGTCGCTGCGGGACATCGCCGGCATCACGAACGAGGCGGGCAACGTCGTCGGTCTGATGCCGCACCCCGAGCACGCCGTCGAGCCCCTCATCGGGTCCGGCCGCACGGACGGCCTGCCCTTCTTCACCTCGATCCTCAAGAAGCTGGTCAACGCATGAGCCGCACTCCTCTGGACACGGTCGAGAACGCGGCCGCGACCCCGGACGTCGAGCTGCCCTGGGCCGAACTCGGTCTGAAGAAGGACGAGTACGAGCGGGTCGTGGAGATCCTCGGCCGCCGGCCCACCGGCGCCGAGCTCGCCATGTACTCGGTGATGTGGTCCGAGCACTGCTCGTACAAGAGCAGCAAGGTCCACCTGCGCCAGTTCGGCGAGAAGGCGCCGCAGTCCGACGCGCTGCTCGTCGGCATCGGTGAGAACGCCGGTGTCGTGGACGTCGGCCAGGGCTATGCGGTCACCTTCAAGGTCGAGTCGCACAACCACCCGTCGTACGTCGAGCCCTACCAGGGCGCGGCCACCGGCGTCGGCGGCATCGTGCGCGACATCATCGCCATGGGCGCGCGGCCCGTCGCCGTCGTGGACCCGCTGCGCTTCGGCGCCGCGGACCACCCCGACACCAAGCGCGTACTGCCCGGCGTCGTCGCCGGAATCGGCGGCTACGGCAACTGCCTGGGCCTGCCGAACATCGGCGGCGAGGTCGTCTTCGACGCCTGCTACCAGGGAAACCCGCTGGTCAACGCCGGTGCCATCGGCGTGATGAAGCACGAGGACATCCACCTCGCCAAGGCGTCCGGCGCCGGCAACAAGGTCATCCTCTACGGGGCCCGGACCGGCGGCGACGGCATCGGCGGCGCCTCCATCCTCGCTTCCGAGACCTTCGACGACGCGAAGCCCTCCAAGCGGCCCGCCGTCCAGGTCGGCGACCCCTTCCAGGAGAAGCTGCTCATCGAGTGCACCCTGGAGGCGTTCCGGGAGAAGCTCGTCGTCGGCATCCAGGACCTCGGCGCGGCCGGCCTGTCCTGCGCGACGTCCGAGCTGGCCTCCAACGGCTCCGGCGGCATGCGCGTGACGCTGGACGACGTGCCCCTGCGCGACTCGACGCTCTCGCCCGAGGAAATCCTCATGAGCGAGTCGCAGGAACGCATGTGCGCGGTCGTGGAGCCGGAGAAGGTCGACCGGTTCCTGGAGATCTGCGACAAGTGGGACGTCATCGCCACCGTCATCGGCGAAGTGACCGACGGCGACCGCCTTGAGATCTTCTGGCACGGCGGCAAGATCGTCGACGTCGACCCGCGCACGGTGGCGCACGACGGCCCGGTCTACGAGCGCCCCTACGCCCGTCCGGACTGGCAGGACGCCCTCCAGGCCGACGACGCCAACAAGCTGCCCCGGCCCGCCACGTCCGAGGAGCTGAAGGACCAGGTCCTGAAGCTGGTCTCGTCCCCGAACCAGGCGTCCAAGTCCTGGATCACCTCCCAGTACGACCACTTCGTGCAGGGCAACACGGTGCTGGCGCAGCCCGAGGACTCGGGCATGATCCGCATCGACGAGGAGTCCGGACTCGGCGTCGCCATCGCCACCGACGGCAACGGCCGGTACGCCAAGCTCGACCCGTACACGGGCGCGCAGCTCGCGCTCGCGGAGGCGTACCGCAACGTCGCCACCACCGGCGCCAAGCCCCTCGCGGTCTCCGACTGCCTGAACTTCGGTTCGCCCGAGGACCCGGCCGTCATGTGGCAGTTCGCCGAGGCCATCCGCGGTCTCGCCGACGCCTGCCAGCAGCTCGGCACCCCGGTGACCGGCGGCAACGTCTCGCTGTACAACCAGACCGGCGAGGCAGCCATCCACCCGACGCCGGTGGTCGCCGTCCTCGGCGTCATCGACGACGTGGCGCGCCGCACGCCGGTCGCCTTCCAGGAGGAGGGCCAGCTCCTCTACCTGCTCGGTGACACCAGCGAGGAGTTCGGCGGGTCGGCCTGGTCGCAGGTCGTCCACGACCACCTCGGCGGGCTGCCGCCCAAGGTCGACCTGGAGCGCGAGCGGCTGCTCGGCGAGATCCTCATCTCCGCCTCCCGCGACGGCATGATCGACTCCGCGCACGACCTGTCCGACGGCGGTCTGGTCCAGGCCGTGGTCGAGTCCGCGCTGCTCGGCGGCAAGGGCGCGCGGCTGGTCGTACCGGACGGTCTCGACGCGTTCACCTTCCTGTTCTCGGAGTCGGCGGGCCGCGCGGTCGTCGCCGTCCCGCGCTCGGAGGAGCTCCGCTTCAACGACATGTGCGGGGCGCGGGGGCTGCCCGTCACCCGCGTCGGCGTCGTCGACGGGGACGCCGTCGAGGTGCAGGGCGAGTTCGCCCTCTCCCTGGACGAACTCCGCACGGCGCACGAGGCGACGATCCCGGCGCTGCTGGCGTAACGGGAGCGGCGGCACGTCGCGACTCGGCAGACGAAGGCCCCGCCCGGGGAATGGGCGGGGCCTTCGCCGTCCCACGACCCGACACCGCCACCCGGCCCCCCAACCCGCGCCGACGCGGGACCTGGGGCCTCCGCCTCCCCACCCGACTAGGGTCGCTGTCATGCCCCCGGCCAAGAAACGCTCCCGCACCTACGACGCCGCCCGGACCCGCACGGCGGTGCTGACCCAGTTCAGTGCGGTACGCGCCGGTCTGCGTACCCTTGACGAGCGGCAGCTCGCCCTGTCCAGCGGGCTCGGCGAGTGGTCCGTACGCGACCTGGCCGCGCACATCTGCATGACCGTCGAGAGCGTCAGCCTCGCCCTGGACCGGCCGGCGCCGCCACGGGCCGGGCTGACCGTGCCGGAGTACCCGTCCGTGACGGCCCCGTTCGCCGACGCGATCGCCGAGGGCAGCCACGCGCTCGCCGCGGCCGAACCCGACCTGGACGCGCTGTACGCCCGTACTGAGGAACGCCTGACGGAGCGGCTGGCGGGGGTGCCCGGCGACCGGGTCGTCGACATGCGCGCCGCCGCGATGACCCTGACCGACTTCCTCGTGACGCGCACGGTCGAACTCGTCGTCCACACCGACGACCTGAACCGCGCCGTGCCGGAGCTCGACATCCCGCTCGACCGCCAGGCGCTCGCCGCCTGCACCCGGCTCCTCGCGGACGCGCTCGCCCTGAAGGCCCCCGGCGCCTCGACCGAGGTGCGCATCCCGCCGTTCGCCGTGGTGCAGTGCGTCGAGGGTCCCCGGCACACCCGCGGCACCCCGCCGAACGTCGTCGAGACCGACCCGCTGACCTGGCTCCGGCTCGCCACGGGCCGCCTCGACTGGCCGACCGCGCTCAAGGAGGCCCAGGTCAGCGCGAGCGGCGAGCGCGCCGACCTGAGCGCACTGCTCCCGCTCCTCAGCTGATTCGCGCCACGAGGGGAACCAATCACCCCACCCGTCCCGTCCAACCGGCATGTACAGGCAGCGACTGATCCTCACCGCCCTGACCCTGCTACCGCTGGCCGCGGCCTGTGGCACCGAAACAGGCAGCGGCTCGGTCGGTTCGGACGCCCGCGACGCCGCCTCCTCGGTGACGGGCGCGCACTGGACGATCGACAGCGTCACCGTCGACGGCAAGACCCACGACGCCCCCTCGGGGGCCCATGTGGAGATCGGCGAGAACGGCAGGGTGCAGGGGAACTCCGGCTGCAACCACTTCTCCGCCACCGCCACCTTCAAGGGCGACAGCATCGACCTCGGCGACACCTCGTCCACCGAGATGGCCTGCGAGGACGTCCCGGCGAGCTTCGAGACGACGCTGACCCGCACGCTCACCGCGGGCTCCCTGAAGACCCGGGTGAAGGACCAGCGGCTCACCCTGACCACCGGCGACGGCGACCGCGTCCGCCTCTCCAAGGAGCAGGACGCCTCCCTCTACGGCACCAAGTGGCGCGTCACGGCGCTCGGCGACAAGGACGTCGCCGAGTCCCTGCCGAAGGGCGCCGACGGCAAGGCGTACTTCGTGCTCGACGAGGACAAGGGCACCCTGAGCGGCCGGTTCGGCTGCAACAGCGGGACCGCGAAGGCCACCGTGCGCGACGGGCATATCACCCTGGGCACCCCGAAGACCACGCGCGTGATGTGCGACGGCTCACTCATGAAGGCCGAGAAGAGCCTTCTGTCCGCGCTCGACGGCCGGATCGACTACCGGCTCGACCACCGCACCATCACGCTGACCAGCACAAATGGCGAGACCGTGACGGCCGTCGCCGACAAGTGATGCATGCCGGGCCGAGATCCCCAATTCGGACCAGTGGTCGGCCTCGCCTACACTCGGAGACGTGCCACGTGGTGACGGTCGACTCAGTCATGATCTGCTCCCCGGTGAGAAAGGCCCCCAGGACGCATGCGGCGTCTTCGGGGTCTGGGCCCCGGGCGAAGAGGTCGCCAAGCTCACTTACTTCGGGCTCTACGCCCTCCAGCATCGGGGCCAGGAATCCGCGGGAATCGCGGTCAGCAACGGCTCCCAGATCCTCGTCTTCAAGGACATGGGCCTCGTCTCCCAGGTCTTCGACGAGACCTCCCTCGGTTCGCTCCAGGGTCACATCGCGGTCGGTCACGCCCGCTACTCGACCACCGGCGCCTCCGTCTGGGAGAACGCCCAGCCGACGTTCCGTGCCACCGCGCACGGCTCCATCGCGCTCGGCCACAACGGCAACCTGGTCAACACGGCGCAGCTCGCCGAGATGGTCGCCGACCTGCCCAAGCAGGACGGCCGGACCACCCGGGTCGCGGCCACCAACGACACCGACCTGGTCACCGCGCTCCTCGCGGGCCAGGTGGACGACGACGGCAAGCCGCTGACCATCGAGGAGGCCTGCGCCAAGATCCTCCCGCAGGTCAAGGGCGCCTTCAGCCTCGTCTTCATGGACGAGCACACGCTGTACGCCGCCCGCGACCCGCAGGGCATCCGCCCGCTGGTCCTCGGCCGCCTGGAGCGCGGCTGGGTGGTCGCCTCCGAGTCCGCCGCCCTCGACATCTGCGGCGCCAGCTTCGTCCGCGAGATCGAGCCGGGCGAGTTCGTCGCCATCGACGAGAACGGTCTGCGTACGTCGCGATTCGCTGAGGCAAAGCCCAAGGGCTGTGTCTTCGAGTACGTCTATCTGGCCCGTCCCGACACGGACATCGCCGGCCGCAACGTGTACCTCTCGCGCGTCGAGATGGGCCGCAAGCTGGCCGCGGAAGCACCCGCCGAGGCCGACCTCGTCATAGCGACCCCGGAGTCCGGGACGCCCGCGGCGATCGGTTACGCGGAGGCGTCGGGCATCCCGTTCGGCTCAGGACTGGTGAAGAACGCGTACGTCGGCCGGACCTTCATCCAGCCCTCGCAGACGATCCGCCAGCTCGGCATCCGCCTGAAGCTGAACCCGCTCAAGGAAGTCATCAAGGGCAAGCGACTGGTCGTCGTAGACGACTCGATCGTGCGCGGCAACACCCAGCGCGCCCTGGTCCGCATGCTCCGCGAGGCCGGCGCGGCCGAGGTCCACATCCGGATCTCGTCCCCGCCCGTGAAGTGGCCCTGCTTCTTCGGCATCGACTTCGCGACCCGCGCCGAGCTGATCGCCAACGGCATGAGCACCGACGAGATCGGTACGTCCCTGGGCGCCGACTCGCTCGCGTACATCTCCATCGACGGCATGATCGAGGCGACCACCATCGCCAAGCCGAATCTGTGCCGCGCCTGCTTCGACGGCGAGTACCCGATGGACCTGCCCGACCCGGAGCTGCTGGGCAAGCAGCTGCTGGAGACGGAGCTGGCCGCCGGACCCGCGGCCACCGCCGCGGCCGACGCGATCCGCCGCCCGTAATCCGCCGCCAGGTAAGACAGCGCAGCGACTCAGCTGTACGACACGAAAGTTCCCAGCCATGCCTGAGATCCCCAGTGCCGGAGGCGGCGCCAGCTACGCAGCCGCAGGCGTCGACATCGAAGCGGGCGACCGCGCCGTCGAGCTGATGAAGGAGTGGGTGAAGAAGACGCAGCGCCCCGAGGTCCTCGGCGGCCTCGGCGGCTTCGCCGGCCTCTTCGACGCCTCCGCCCTCAAGCGCTACGAGCGCCCGCTGCTCGCCTCCGCGACGGACGGCGTGGGCACGAAGGTCGACATCGCCCGGCAGCTCGGCGTGTACGACACCATCGGCCACGACCTCGTCGCGATGGTCATGGACGACATCGTGGTGTGCGGCGCCGAGCCGCTGTTCATGACCGACTACATCTGCGTCGGCAAGGTGCACCCGGAGCGGGTCGCCGCCATCGTGAAGGGCATCGCCGAGGGCTGTGTCCTCGCGGGCTGCGCGCTGGTCGGCGGCGAGACGGCGGAGCACCCGGGCCTGCTCGGCCCCGACGACTTCGACGTCGCGGGCGCGGGCACCGGCGTGGTGGAGGCGGACCGGCTGCTCGGCCCCGACCGCATCCGCGAGGGCGACGCGGTGATCGCCATGGCGTCCTCCGGACTTCACTCGAACGGGTACTCGCTCGTCCGGCACGTCCTCCTCGACCGGGCCGGCTTCCGCCTGGAGGGACAGGTCGAGGAATTCGGCCGCACCCTCGGCGAGGAACTCCTGGAGCCCACCAAGATCTACTCGCTGGACTGCCTGGCGCTCACCAGGACCACCGAGGTGCACGCCTTCTCGCACATCACCGGCGGCGGCCTCGCGGCCAACCTGGCCCGGGTGATCCCCGACCACCTGCACGCCACCGTCGACCGCTCCACCTGGGCCCCGGCCCCGGTCTTCGACCTCGTCGGCAGGACCGGACAGGTCGAGCGCCTGGAGCTGGAGAAGACGCTGAACATGGGCGTCGGCATGATGGCGATCGTGCCCGGCGACTCCGTGGACGCGGCCCTCGCCACCCTCGCGGACCGGGGCGTCGACGCCTGGGTCGCCGGCGAGATCACCGAGCGCGGCGGGCACGGCACGGGCGCGGAGCTGACCGGGGAGTACGCCGCATAGACCCACGACGCTCGCGGCCCCCCGCCGATGCCCAGCATGGGGCGGCGGGGGAGCCGCGGGCGAAGATCCCGGCCGGGTCGCCCGGGGACGCCGGATCGCACGGGCAGCACAGAACCCGGTCCGGCGCGAAACCGCCCCGGACCGGGTGAGGTGCAGTGCTAGGAGGTCCTACGAGAGCCGAGGAACCTGCTGAGCCCGCTGATCGGCGTCAAGCGCCGCGACGCTGCTGCGACTGAGGACCGGACTGGTCGTCGTCGTCCTCGTCGTCGTCGTTGTAGAGATCCGCGTACTGGGCGTACGGGTCGTCTTCCTCGTCGTCGTCCTCGAACGGCTCGCCATTCGGCGGCTGGCTCGAAGTCGAAGCGCCCAGCTCGTTGGCCAGACGCGACAGGTCAGTCCCGCCGCTGTTGTACTTCAGCTGGCGGGCGACCTTCGTCTGCTTGGCCTTGGCCCGGCCGCGCCCCATGGCTCGACCCCCTCGGTGACGGGGCTCGACGGCCCCAGAGTCTTGACACGCGTTCATGATCTGGAACGGGCTCTCCGTGGAGAGACCGGTCCGTAGGGCTTCCACGGTACCTGAGCCCGCGCCCATACGGTACGTCGCCCGCAGGACGTGCCTCGGCCCAGAACCCGCGAGGTGCCCCGTCCCCGCTGGTCAACCGCGATTTTAACCTCTTCTCGGGGTCCGACCCGCCGACAGGCGTGAGAGTTCTCTCGAAGTGACCGTCGGCGAGTCCCTGACAAGCATGCCCCGGTGCCGTCCGACGGGCGCGAATGCCGCTTTTCCGGCGGCCGGACGGCGGGTCCCGCGGGCGGTGCGGCGGCCGATTCCGGGTCCGCGCGGCGGGCGTCCGGGGTCAGCGGGTGCGCGCCTCCGCCATCCGCTGCTCGGCGATCCGGTCGGCCGCCGCGGCCGGCGGAATACCGTCGGACTTCGCACGTGCGAATATCCCGAGCGTGGTGTCGAAGATCTTCGCCGCCTTCGCCTTGCAGCGGTCGAAGTCAAAGCCGTGCAGCTCGTCGGCGACCTGGATGACACCGCCGGCGTTCACCACGTAGTCCGGCGCGTAGAGGATCCCGCGGTCGGCGAGGTCCTTCTCCACACCCGGGTGGGCGAGCTGGTTGTTGGCCGCGCCGCACACCACCCTCGCGGTCAGCTCCGGCACGGAGTCGTCGTTGAGCGCGCCGCCCAGCGCGCACGGGGCGTAGACGTCCAGTCCCTCGACGCGGATCAGCGCCTCCGTGTCCGCGACCGCCCGTACGGACGGGTGCCGCTGGACGATGCGCTCGACGGCGTCCCGCCGGACGTCCGTGATCACGACCTCGGCGCCGTCCTGGAGCAGGTGCTCCACCAGGTGGTGCCCGACCTTGCCGACCCCGGCGATGCCCACCCTGCGGCCGCGCAGCGTCGGGTCGCCCCACAGGTGCTGGGCGCTGGCCCGCATGCCCTGGTACACCCCGAACGCCGTCAGCACGGAGGAGTCGCCCGCGCCGCCGTTCTCCGGGGAGCGGCCGGTCGTCCAGCGGCACTCGCGCGCCACCACGTCCATGTCGGCGACGTAGGTGCCCACGTCGCAGGCGGTGACGTACCGGCCGCCGAGGGAGGCCACGAACCGCCCGTAGGCGAGCAGCAGCTCCTCGGTCTTGTCCCGCTCGGGATCCCCGATGATCACGGCCTTGCCGCCGCCGTGGCCGAGCCCGGCCATGGCGTTCTTGTAGGACATGCCGCGCGCGAGGTTCAGCGCGTCGGCGACGGCCTCGGCCTCGGTCGGGTACGGGTAGAAGCGGGTGCCGCCGAGGGCGGGGCCCAGGGCGGTGGAGTGGAGGGCGATGACGGCCTTGAGACCGCTGGCCCGGTCCTGGCAGAGCACGACTTGCTCGTGTCCACCCTGATCCGACTGGAACAGTGAGTGGAGCACGTCAGAGGGGCTGCCGTTTACGTCGGTCACTGTGGTGACTCCCAGGTAAGTAGCGGCGGTTGAAGGCGGTGCCCGTGCGGGTGGCGGGCTCCCGTGGGCACGAGATTAAAGCCTGTGTCCCACCGCCATCGCCGCAGTGTTCAGGATCACCCCCTCGCGGAGTAGCTTCCCGTACGGCCGTGGGACGATTTGCAGTGTTTTCCCGGTCACTTGTGCACGGGTCGAGCGGGTTACGTGACCGGTCCGTTGGGGAGGGAGCAGGCGTGCCCAAGGTGTCCTCGGTGATCGTCCCTTACGCGTCCTATCTGCGGGTGTACGAACCACTGGCCGCCTTCCCCGAGCCGGAGCGCGGCCACTGGGCCCGCTATGCCCGGCGCCCGGAGCGTCCGTCGTACCAGGACGAACTGCGGCGTTCGCTGGCCGACTTGCTGCCCACGCCGCCCGTTGCGGTGCCGGTGCACGAGAGCGGCGACGCCTTCGTCCTGGAGCAGGACGGGGTGATCTGCGTCTGTCCCTGGCGGACCAGGCTGCGCGGCTGGCAGGCCCTGGGCGAGCTGGCCGAGGAGTTCCCGGGACCGGTCCTGGACGCGCTGCTGCCCCCGTTCGTGCGTCATCAGGCCACCCAGGACTACGAGCGCTGGCTGGCCCGCAACCCGGACGCCCGCCCCTGGATCCGCACCTCCACCTGGCAGATCCCGCTGAACTGGTTCGTCCTGGTCGGCGACGAGGAGCGGGAGTACGACAAGGGGTCGGGCGAGGAGCCGCCGGTGCTGCGCTACCGGACCCCGATGGTGCAGGCGCGGCGCCGGGTCGCGCGCGGGCTGAAGACGCTCAAGGACACCATCGACGAGGGCCCGCTGATCGACGGGCTGCTGGACGTCGGGCGCTGGCTGGAGGAGTTCCACCCGCGCTCCCTCGTGGAGCTGGACTACGCCGGTCTCGTGCACGTGCTGCCGGCCGGCGAGCTGGAGGGCGATCACTCGGCGGCCGACGTCGCGGAGGGCATCGAGGCGCTGCGCAACGGCAACGGGGAGGCGGCCGGCGAGGCGTACGGCCGGCTCGTGGAGCGCTGGCGCTCGGTCCGGGACCGTCGCTCGGCGAACTGACCCCGAAGCGCCAGGGACGCGGGGCGGGCCGCTCGGCGGACCGAGCGACGTCCGGGCGCCTGACGGTCGTGATCCGATCAGAAACCGTCCAGAAGTGTGCGCGGACCGGCCATGTCGGGACAGCGGGTGATACTCGTGTGACGGAAGGGGCTGACAGAACCGGGCAGTCGTGGTGAACTGACCACCATTGGCCAAGGGTTGACTGTCGGCACCGGGTCGGACGGCTCCGACGGCAGGCGGGACAAGTGCCGAACGTCGGCGTTCGTCCGGTCTGGGACGTAGGTCCCGATCCGGGCTTTTGTCGCAAGCGTGACGGACCGCACGTACTCACCCCTTGCGCCGCTTGCCCCTCCTCATGCCAAAATAGGACAAGGAGTCCGGGGAGGGCTCTCTCCGTCCAACTTTGGGTGGAATCTCAGCATTGCACGCTATAGGGGGTCTGGTGACTCCTGATCGCCACTGTGACTGATCGTCACAGCGGCGTGACTGTCCGCTATGGCATGGTCCATCGGCTTCCGTCGCTGATGAACACCTGGGAGGGCAATTCCATCGGTTTGGCCGACGCGGCTGGACAGATGGTGTAGTTGTAGTGCCGAGGACAAGCCGTTCGTCCTATAACCGACTCGACTCGCGTCCGCCATTTCGGGCAACGCGGGTCAAGGTGCAGAATTTAGAGGAAAGAACCGAGAAGGTTCGGTTCTCCCGAGGAGGCCGCTCATGACCGCTCGCACCCCTGATGCCGAGCCGCTGCTGACCCCCGCTGAGGTCGCCACCATGTTCCGCGTCGACCCCAAGACGGTCACGCGGTGGGCGAAGGCCGGCAAGCTCACTTCGATTCGTACGCTCGGCGGGCACCGCCGCTACCGCGAGGCGGAGGTCCGTGCACTGCTCGCGGGCATCCCGCAGCAGCGCAGCGAGGCCTGAACAACTGCATAGCCGGGCATTTCGGTACGTCCCCCAACCTGCCGAAACGTCTGGATCACAGCTCCAAGCGACGCGGGTGCTGCCCCAACAGGACCCACGCCCACGCTGAATGAACTTGTGACAAGGGTGCGTCGTAGATCGCGCTGGACTCCGCCGGGTCCAGCGCGATCTTTTTATGCCCTGATCCGGCTTCGAATGTGTCCTGCTTCTGCCCGTGTTGTGTGCTGAACGGGCCGACTGTGCGCGGCCTTGTCGGAGTCTGGGGAGGGGTGTCGGATCTCCTGTGCGCGACCTCTGAGGCCGGTGCAATTGCACATATTAAATTGACCCGTTGTAGGAGGGGTGTAAGTACCGCACCCCAGAGAACTTATGCGGTGACACCCGTCACATGCCGGGCCGCTTGTTGCGGTTGGGCGGCCTGCGCTAATGGAGGCCGGATTCGGGAGGCGCCGGGCGGATCACGCCCTGGAGGAGCCGCCGTCCGCGCAGGGCCGGGCCGTCCGTGTGCTCTCCTCGCCGTGCGGAGGGTGTTCCAGGGCCAGGCGCTGGAGGCGATGGCAGATCGCGCAGTGCCGCGTCAGATGGCGGTACCGCGTAGCGGCCGACAGGTGGGCGCGGAGCAGGGCTCGCGTCTCGTGCCTGGCGGTCGCCGCCATACGCCACCTCCGGGAGGTCGAGGGCCTGGTTCGTGAGTACCGGCGGAATGTGACGGCGTCAAGACACCCTGCGGCGCCGGACACCGGGCCGACGGGCGCCTGACGGCCCGTGAGACGCCGTGGGGCTCACGAGGCGACCGCGGGCCCGGGCCGGGCCCTGAACGGGCGGCGTACGGCGAACGAGTGCCCGCACCGACCGTGCACGGCGAACGGGCGGTCGCACCGGCGGAACGCCGCGACGGGTGTGGCGCGCGGGGAAGGGGAGACACGAGAAGGGCCCCGATCCGTCGCCGGATCGGGGCCCTTCTCAGTACGTGCGGTCCTGACGGGATTTGAACCCGCGGCCTCCACCTTGACAGGGTGGCGAGCACTCCAAACTGCTCCACAGGACCTGGTCTCGCAGCCACTTTTCCTGCGCTGGGCTGCGAGAAGAGACTCTACAGGAGGGTGGGCCCGGTGGTCGAACTCACCCACTGTGCCCGCCCCGTTACGACACGGACGACGGCACGGACGGCGGCGCGGGCCGCGGCGCGGGCTACGGCACCGCCGCGTCGATCGCCTTCACGATCCGCTTGTCGGAGACGGGGTACGCGGTGCCCAGCGCGTGGGCGAAATAGCTGACCCGCAGCTCCTCGATCATCCAGCGGATGTCCCGCACCTGCTGCGGCACCGGACGGCCCTGCGGGAGCTGTTCCAGGAGCCAGGCGTACTCGTCCTGCATCTCGTGAACCTTCTCCATGCGGGTGGTGTCCCGCTGGACGCCGGTCGGCATCTGCTGGAGCCGGCGGTCGGCGGCCACCAGGTAGCGCATCAGGTCCGGCAGCCGGCGCAGCCCCGTCGCCGTGACGAACCCGGGCTTCACCAGGGCGTCGAGCTGCGTCCGTACGTCCGTGAGGTTGGCGAGCAGCGCCGGGCTCTTCGCGGACTTCAGCCGGCGCTCGCAGGCCTGCCAGGCGGCCAGCACCTGCTGCACCTGGCCGACCGTGCGCACCGTGGTGTCGACGATCTCCGCGCGGACCTTGTCGTACAGCTTCCGGTAGGACTCCTCGTCCCAGGCGGGGCCGCCGAAGTCCGCGATCAGCCGGTCGGCGGCGGCCATGGCGCAGTCGTCGAAGAGGGCCTGGACGGAGCCGTGCGGGTTCGCGGACAGGGCGAGCTTCTGGGCGTTGGTCAGCTTGTCCGAGGCGAACTTCGCCGGATTGACCGGGATGTTGCGCAGGATCAGCCGCCGGGTGCCCTTCCACATCGCCTCCTGCTGCTCCGCCTCGGTGTCGAAGAGGCGTACGGAGACGGTGTCGCCGTCGTCGACCAGCGCCGGGAACGCCTTGACGGGCTGGCCGGCCCGCCGGGTCTCGAAGACGCGGCTGAGCGAGCCGATCGTCCAGTCCGCCAGGCCCGTACGTTCCAGGGACTCGCCGCCGGTGCGCTCGGCGGTGGCCGCGGCGGCCTGCGAGATCGCCTTGCGGGCCTTGGGCTTGAGCCGGAGCTTCAGGGCTTCGAGGTCCTTGTCCTCGGCGAGCTTGCGGCGCCGCTCGTCGACGATCCGGAAGGTGATCTTCAAGTGGTCGGGGACCTTCGACCAGTCGAAGTCGTCGGCCGTCAGTGGCACGCCGACCATGCGCTTGAGCTCGCGGGCCATCGTCACCGGCAGCGGCTCCTGAAGGGGCACGGCCCGCTCCAGGAACTTCTGCGCGAAGTTCGGCGCGGGGACGTAGTTGCGGCGGATCGGCTTCGGCAGGGAGCGGATCAGCTCCGTGACGACCTCCTCGCGCAGCCCGGGGATCTGCCAGTCGAAGCCGTCGTCCGTCACCTGGTTGAGCACCTGGAGCGGGACGTGGACGGTCACACCGTCCGCGTCCGAGCCCGGCTCGAACTGGTACGTGACCCGGAACTTCAGCCGCCCCTGGCGCCAGGAGTCCGGATAGTCGTCCTTGCTGACGTCCCCGGCCCGTTCGTTGATCAGCATCGACCGCTCGAAGTCGAGCAGTTCGGGTTCCTCGTGGCGCTTGTGCTTCCACCAGGAGTCGAAGTGCGCCCCCGACACGACGTGTTCGGGCACCCGCTGGTCGTAGAAGTCGAACAGCGTCTCGTCGTCCACGAGGATGTCGCGGCGCCGGGCCCGGTGTTCAAGATCCTCGACCTCGACAAGCAACTTTCGGTTGTCGGCGAAGAACTTGTGGTGCGTGCGCCAGTCGCCCTCGACCAGCGCGTTGCGGATGAACAGCTCGCGGCTGACCTCGGGGTCGATGCGCCCGTAGTTCACCTTGCGCTGGGCGACGAGCGGGACGCCGTACAGCGTGACCTTCTCGTACGCCATCACCGCGGCCTGGTCCTTCTCCCAGTGCGGCTCGCTGTACGTGCGCTTGAGCAGGTGCTCGGCCAGCGGCTCGACCCACTCGGGCTCGATCTTCGCGTTGACCCGGGCCCACAGGCGGGAGGTCTCGACGAGCTCGGCGGACATCACGAACCGCGGCGGCTTCTTGAACAGGGCCGAACCCGGGAAGATCGCGAACTTGGCGTTACGGGCGCCCAGGTACTCGTTCCGCCCGGTGCTCCGCCCGCCGTCCTTGCCCGTGCCGCTGCCGCGTCCGCCGTCCTGGCCGCTCTCCTTCACGTCCTTCATGCCGATGTGCGAGAGCAGGCCGGCCAGCAGCGAGACGTGGACGCTCTGGTCGGGCGCGTCGTCCTCGTTGAGCTGGATGCCCATCTGCTTGGCGACGGTGCGGAGCTGGGTGTAGATGTCCTGCCACTCGCGGATGCGCAGGAAGTTCAGGAATTCCTGTTTGCACATGCGGCGGAACGACGACGAGCCGCGCTCCTTCTGCTGCTCGCGGACGTACCGCCAGAGGTTGAGGAAGGCGAGGAAATCGCTCGACTCGTCCCTGAACCGGGCGTGCTGCTGGTCCGCCTGGGTCTGCTTCTCGGCGGGGCGCTCGCGCGGGTCCTGGATGGAGAGCGCGGCGGCGATCACCATCACCTCGCGCGCGGCGCCGTTCTTGTCGGCCTCCAGGACCATCCGGGCGAGCCGGGGGTCGACGGGGAGCTGGGCGAGCTTGCGGCCGGTCTGGGTGAGCCGCTTGCGCGGGTCCTTCTGGGCCGGGTCGAGCGCGCCGAGCTCCTGGAGGAGCTGGACGCCGTCGCGGATGTTGCGGTGGTCCGGCGGGTCGATGAAGGGGAACTTCTCGATGTCGCCGAGCCCGGCGGCGGTCATCTGGAGGATGACGGAGGCCAGGTTGGTCCGCAGGATCTCGGCGTCCGTGAACTCCGGGCGGGCCAGGAAGTCGTCCTCGCTGTACAGGCGGATGCAGATGCCGTCGGACGTACGGCCGCAGCGGCCCTTGCGCTGGTTGGCGCTGGCCTGCGAGACGGGCTCGATCGGCAGCCGCTGCACCTTCGTGCGGTGGCTGTAGCGGGAGATGCGGGCGGTGCCCGGGTCGATGACGTACTTGATGCCCGGGACGGTGAGGGAGGTCTCGGCGACGTTCGTGGCCAGAACGATCCTGCGGCCGGTGTGCGGCTGGAAGACGCGGTGCTGCTCGGCGTGCGACAGCCGGGCGTAGAGGGGCAGGACTTCGGTGAACCGGTACTGCTTCTTGGTGAGCGCGTCCGCCGTGTCGCGGATCTCCCGCTCGCCGGAGAGAAAGACGAGGATGTCGCCCTTGCCCTCGCCCATCAGCTCTTCCACCGCGTCCGTGATGGCGGTGATCTGGTCCCGGTCGGCGTCCTCGCTGTCCTCTTCGAGCAGCGGGCGGTAGCGGACCTCGACGGGATACGTACGGCCGCTGACCTCGACGATCGGGGCGTCGCCGAAGTGCCGGGAGAACCGCTCGGGGTCGATGGTCGCCGAGGTGATGACGACCTTCAGGTCCGGGCGCTTCGGCAGCAGCTGGGCCAGATAGCCCAGCAGGAAGTCGATGTTGAGGGAACGTTCGTGGGCCTCGTCGATGATGATCGTGTCGTACGCGCGCAGCTCGCGGTCCGTCTGGATCTCGGCGAGCAGGATGCCGTCGGTCATCAGCTTGACGAAGGTGCCGTCCGGGTTCACCTGGTCGGTGAAACGGACCTTCCAGCCGACGGCCTCGCCCAGCGGGGTGTCCAGCTCGTCGGCGACGCGCTCGGCGACGGTGCGGGCGGCGATGCGGCGGGGCTGGGTGTGCCCGATCATGCCGCGGACGCCGCGCCCCAGCTCCATACAGATCTTCGGGATCTGGGTCGTCTTGCCGGAACCGGTCTCACCGGCCACGATCACGACCTGGTGGTCGCGGATCGCCTCGGCGATCGCGTCCTTCTTCTGGCTGACCGGAAGCTCTTCGGGGTACGTGACGGCGGGCACGCGCGCGCGGCGCTCGGCCATCCGGGCCTCGGCCTTCGCGGTCTCCGTCTCGATCTCTGCGAGCACAGCGGAGCGGGCCTCGGGCTTACGGATCTTGCGCGCGCCTTCGAGCCTGCGCCCGAGCCGGTGCGCGTCGCGCAGGGACAGCTCGGCCAGACGGGCGGCGAGATCGCCGAGAACGGGAGCAGGGTGCGTAGACATACGCGTTCCAGGATCTCACTTCGGCGAAAAGAGTGGCGAACGCTTTTGCGTCGCGGACTTGTCGGAGACCGGTCGAAGACGACTCCCTTGAGTCCTGAGGTGAGAAATATTCCGTATGCCCCTTTAGCGTGGCCGTATGTCCGAGATGCCGCACGGTGCTCACGGCAGGCGGCCCACCCGCGGTGAGCGGTGGGCGGCCTTCAAGGAGTCGCCGTTCCTGCCCGCGACCGTGCTCGTGCTGATCGTCGCCGCGGCGGCGGGGCTCTTCGCGGGCTCGTACACGTACTCCATGGCGAACCCGACGCCGCGGCATGTGCCGACGGCGGTGGTGGGCCCGTACGAGGAGGGGCGCGGCAAGGCGTTCCTCGCCGGGATGGAGAAGGCGCTGAACGCCTCGCTGAAGATCCGCCCGTACGACAGCCGGGCGGCGGCCGTGGAGGCGGTGGACGACCAGAAGGCGTTCGGCATCATCGAGATCGAGGACGCCGGGCGGGCGGTCACGTTCGACGTGTCCGGGGCGTCGGGGTCCTCGGTCGCGCAACTGCTGGAGCAGGCGGCGCCGGCCGTGGGGAAGAAGACGGGGACGGCGGTCACCGTCCGGGACATCAAGCCCCTTCAGCAGGGCGACCCGCGCGGGCTGGCGATCTTCTACATCTCGCTGGCGGCCGTGATCATCGGGTTCGTCGGGGCGATCCAGATCTCCGTGCACGCGCGGGCGCTGAACCCGTTCGAACGGATCGCGTTCACGGTCGCGTACGCGCTGCTCGGCGGGTTCGCGATCGCGGCGGTGGTGGACTGGGGGCTCGGCGCGCTGAACCTGCCGTTCGTCGAGTCCTGGCTGATCCTGGCGCTGACCATGTTCACCTCCGGCATGGTCTTCACGATGTTCAACACCCTCTTCCAGCGGTGGGCGATGATCCCCACCTGGGGGCTGATGGTGCTGCTCGGCAACCCGTCCTCGGGCGGTGCGGTGTCCTGGCCGCTGCTGCCGTCCGCGCTCGGCGCGATCGGGCGCTGGCTGCCGCCGGGCGCCTCGGTGAACGCGCAGCACACAGCGGTGTACTTCGCCGGCCACCAGCACGTGTTCCCGTTCCTGGTGCTCGCCGGCTGGGCCCTGGTCTCCTGCGCGGTCTTCCTGACCTGGCGCCACCGCCACCCGGGCGGCCGCCCACCTCGCCCTACTCACGCGGCCCCGTGACCTGCCGGACGGGTACAGGGGCTGAGGCTGCCGGGCCGGGGTACGGCGGCCCGGAATCGCCGTACCGACCGCGACTCTGCCGTGGGCGCGGCCTGCGGGTGGTCGAGGGAGCGGACGGTGGCGGTATCGCCCACGGGCCGAGTTCTTCGACGAAGGAACGGCGAAGGCCCCGTCTGTGTGGGACGGGGTCTTCTGGGTTGTGGCTGGGGCTGGGGTCGAACCGGCGGCCTGTTGCTTTTCGGGTGATCGTTTGTGCCGACTGGGCTGCCTGGTGCCGGAGTCCGCGGGGAGACTCCAGCGGTCCTGACGGGATTTGCTGTATCGATTGCGGCTCCGCCGCGGGCGCGGCCTCCGGGGTGGTTCGGGGAGGCGGGTGGAGCTCTCGGGCCTGCATTGCGGGGCGGGCCGATGCGTATGCGGTGACGGCCGGGTCGGGCCGGGTCGGGTTGGGTACGGCGAAGGCCCCGTCTGTGTGGGACGGGGCCTTCTGGGTTGTGGCTGGGGCCGGGGTCGAACCGGCGACCTATCGCTTTTCAGGCGATCGCTCGTACCAACTGAGCTACCCAGCCACGGAGTCTTAGGAAAGACTCCAGCGGTCCTGACGGGATTTGAACCCGCGGCCTCCACCTTGACAGGGTGGCGAGCACTCCAAACTGCTCCACAGGACCAAGCTGTTGTGTGCGTCTTGCGTAAGACAGTGTCGCACACGGTGTTGCGTGCCCCCAACGGGATTCGAACCCGTGCTACCGCCTTGAAAGGGCGGCGTCCTAGGCCGCTAGACGATGAGGGCTATCGGCCCGCCTGGGCGCTTCTCAGCGCGTCGGGGACGTGAGAAGCATATGGGATGGCGGGAGGTATCGCCAAAACGGTTTAGGGAGCCGAAGCGGAGGGGCTGGGGGAGTCCGTCGCGCCGGGGCGGTTCTCCTCCGCCAGGTGGCGGCTGACCTCGGCCGTCGTCAGGCCGAGGCCACCCAGTTCGATCTCGTCCCACGCCTGGAGCCGGCGGGTGTCGCGGTCCATGTAGAGCACCGAGGCCTGGATCGGATCCGGGTACTTGCCCTCGACGGCGCGCAGCCCGCTCCCGCCGGTCGAACCCTCGATCCGGAGCCGGGTGCCGTACTTCAGGACCTCCGTCTTCTCATGGTGGATGTGCCCCGCAAGGACCAGCGGCACGTCCCCGTCCGTCTGCCGGGCCGCGTCCGGATTGTGGGCGATCGCGACGTCGACCGGCGTGCCTGCCGCCTTCTGGTCGCTGAGGGCGGACGCCAGCCGCGCCCCGGCGAGCTCCTCCGCCGCATCGCCCCCCGCCGCCACCGACCGGTCGGGGGTGAACTGCGGATCGCCCGTGCCCGCGAACCGCAGACCGGCCACGGAGACCGCCTTGCCGTCGTCCAGGACGTGCACGTTCTTCATGCCTTCGAGGTGGCGCTGCGTGCCCCGGCTGTCGTGGTTGCCGCGCACCCAGACGTACGGCGCGCCGAGGTCGGGGATCGGGTCCAGGAAGCCGTTCTCGGCGGCCGAGCCGTGGTCCATGGTGTCGCCGGAGTCGACGATCACGTCGATGTCGTACTGCTCCACCAGCGACGCGATGATCTTCCAGCTCGCCGGGTTCAGATGGATGTCGGAGACGTGCAGCACCCGGATGGTGGCCGGGTCCGGCTGGTAGGCGGGCAGCGTGGACGTCACGTCGTACAGCTTCGTCACGTTCGTCACCATGCGCGCCAACTCCTTCTGGTAGGCGTCGAATTCGGTGACGATGCTGCGCGCGTTGCCGACCAGGGACGGGGCGGAGGAGAGCAGTCCGGAGAACTTCGGCTCCAGGACCGACTTGGGGTTCCAGGTGGCGAACGCCGTGGCGCCCGAGGCGGCGAGCAGGGCGAGCGCGAGCCCGCCGGCGGCGAGCGCGCGGCGCGGACGGCGGTAGACCGCGAGGCCGAGCGCCGTGGCCCCGGAGACCACCGCCACGCAGGAGCGCACGGCCAGGTCGACGGTGCCGTGCTCGACGTCCCGGGCGACCTCGTCCTGGAGGCCGGAGATCCGCTCGGGGTGGTCGACCAGCGCCTGCGACCGGTCCGGGTCGAGCCGGTCGACGTCCACGTCGAGGCGGAGCGGCGCCTCGTGGCTGCTCAGCTCCAGCGCGCCGAGCGGCGAGACGTTGATCTTCGTACCGCCGGTCAGGGAGGGCCGCAGCGTCATCGTGGTGTCCATCGGGCCGACCGGCACCCGGACGTTGCCGACGATCAGCAGGCCGAGCCACGCGCCCAGCAGGACGACTCCGACCAGGCCGAGGGCGCGGACGTAGGGGTGCGGCTGGGGGACGAGTTCGACCGCCGGGTGCGGGCGGCGGGCCCGGTAGCGGCGGGCGGCGGCACGCTGTGCCGTACGGGCGATGCTGTGTGCGCGGTGCAGGGCGGCGGCGGGGACGCGGACCATTGGTCCCGTATGCCCAACCCGGTGACCGGATATGCGGGCCGTCCCGCCCTCCCCCCGGGGCGGGCGTGCCCGACAATGGCCGTGTGCTGGAGATGACGCGCGAGGAGTTCGAGGAACTGGTCGCCGAGGCGCTGGACCGTATCCCGCCGGAGCTGACGCGGCTGATGGACAACGTGGCGGTGTTCGTCGAGGACGAGCCGCCCGCCGACGACCCCGAGCTGCTCGGGCTGTACGAGGGCACGCCGCTCACCGACCGCGGCGAGTGGTACGCGGGCGTCCTGCCGGACCGGATCACCATCTACCGGGGGCCGACCCTGCGGATGTGCGACTCCCGCGAGGACGTGGTCGCGGAGACCGAGGTCACGGTGGTGCACGAGATCGCCCACCACTTCGGCATCGACGACGCCCGGCTGCACGCGCTCGGCTACGGGTGAGACGCGGTGGCGCAGGCGGTGCGGGACCGGCCGGTCCGTAGGGGAGGTGCGGCGCCGTACGCGGGACCGGCCGGTCCGTAGGGGAGGTACGGCGCCGTACGGGGTGCGGGGCGCGGTCGGACCGGATGTGTGGGTGTGTGAAGGGCGCGTGTCCTCGCGCGGGCGGGCGGAGTTGGGCAGAGGTACTCCCTGACCCCTCCCCGTGCCGTTCGTGGCCGCTCGTGCCGGGGAGACCCACGACCGGAGGTGGCTGCCCGTGCGCGCCGTGTACGTACCCGTCCGTCTGGCCGCCACGTTCATCGCCGTCGCCGCGGCCGCCGGCTGTATGAGCGTGGGCGACGGCGGCGGGGGTCGGTCCGGGCCCGCGCACTCGGCGGGGCCCGGCGGCGGTGCGGTGCCCGACGGAGAGTCCGCGATGACCGGGGGCGGAGCGGGCCGCCCCGACGGGCACGGACACGGGCGCGGGGACGGCGAGGCCCGCTCCCGGTCGGACGGCTCCTCCTCCGGACCGGCGTCCGCGTCGCCCGCGAAGTCCCGGTCCGCGCGGCCCTCGGCCGGGACCACCCCGGGGGGCGGCGGCAGCGGCGGGGGCGGGACGAATCGGCCCGCGCCGACCAAGGACGTACCGGCTCCCACCCGCACGGCGCAGCCGACGCCCACGCCGTCCCCGACGCCCACGGCCGACCCGAGCGCCGAGCCCTCGTCGTCCGCGCACGAGCAGGAGACCCAGCTCGTGCAGCGGGAGCCGGCCCCCCGGGCGGGCGCGCCGTTCACGGGCGGGGACACCTGAGCCGGGCGCCCCCGTGCACCGGCGGGAACACCGGAGCCGGGCGCCCCGTGCACCGGCGGGAACACCGGAGCCGGGCGCCCGCACACCGGTCGGGAATGAAACGGCCGGAGCCCGGTGTTCAGGCTCATGTCCCCGTGTTCCCGGGCCGGCCGATGGGCCGGTGCCGCGGCGGCGCGGGGGCGCTGTACGCACTGCCGGCGGTCCGGGGTTCTGTGGCTCGGTTTGCCTTCGGGGGTGGAGGGTGCGTATGGTGGTAGATCGTTTGATCCCATTTGCCCGGCGCCATTGCAGAGAGCGCCGCGTGGCGCGTTCTCTCCTTTGCCGTGGCCGGACCGCATAGAGGCGGTCGATTGCGACTTCACGGAGTTGTGGGCGCGTGCCGTAGAACTCCGGAAGGTTCGCATTTCGCATGTCTGTTTCCAGTACTGACCACGTCGTCGTGCCCGAGAACGAGGGTCCCGAGACGATCGAGACCGCCGAGGCCACCGAGGCCGCGGCCCCCGAGATCACCTTCGGCGACCTGGGTCTCCCCGAGGGCGTCGTCCGCAAGCTCGCGCAGAACGGCGTGACCACCCCCTTCCCGATCCAGGCGGCGACCATCCCGGACGCCCTGGCCGGCAAGGACATCCTCGGCCGCGGTCGCACCGGCTCCGGCAAGACCCTCTCCTTCGGTCTGCCGACCCTGGCCACGCTGGCCGGCGGCCACACCGAGAAGAAGAAGCCCCGCGCCGTCATCCTCACCCCGACCCGTGAGCTCGCGATGCAGGTCGCGGACGCGCTCCAGCCGTACGGCGACGTCCTCGGCCTGAAGATGAAGGTCGTCTGCGGCGGTACGTCGATGGGCAACCAGATCTACGCCCTGGAGCGTGGCGTCGACATCCTCGTCGCCACCCCGGGCCGGCTGCGCGACATCATCAACCGCGGCGCCTGCTCCCTGGAGAACGTCCAGGTCACCGTCCTCGACGAGGCCGACCAGATGTCCGACCTGGGCTTCCTGCCCGAGGTCACCGAGCTGCTCGACCAGGTCCCGTCCGGCGGCCAGCGCATGCTCTTCTCCGCCACGATGGAGAACGAGATCGCGACCCTGGTCAAGCGCTACCTGACCGACCCGGCCACGCACGAGGTCGACGCGGCGCAGGGCGCGGTGACGACCATGTCGCACCACATCCTGATCGTGAAGCCCAAGGACAAGGCGCCGGTCACCGCCGCGATCGCCTCCCGCAAGGGCCGCACCATCATCTTCGTCCGCACCCAGCTGGGCGCCGACCGTGTCGCCGAGCAGCTGCGCGACGCGGGCGTGAAGGCCGACGCGCTGCACGGCGGCATGACGCAGGGCGCGCGCACCCGGACCCTGGCGGACTTCAAGGACGGTTACGTCAACGTCCTCGTCGCGACCGACGTCGCCGCCCGCGGCATCCACGTCGACGGCATCGACCTGGTGCTGAACGTGGACCCGGCCGGTGACCACAAGGACTACCTGCACCGTTCAGGGCGTACGGCCCGCGCGGGCCGGTCCGGCACCGTCGTCTCGCTGTCCCTGCCGCACCAGCGGCGCCAGATCTTCCGGCTGATGGAGGACGCGGGCGTCGACGCCTCGCGGCACATCATCAACTCCGGTACGGCCTTCGAGCCCGAGGTCGCCGAGATCACCGGCGCCCGGTCGATGACCGAGGTCCAGGCCGAGTCCGCGGGCAACGCCGCGCAGCAGGCCGAGCGCGAGGTCTCGCACCTCACCAAGCAGCTCGAGCGGGCGCAGCGGCGCGCGGTGGAGCTGCGCGAGGAGGCCGACCGGCTGGTGGCCCGCGCCGCGCGGGAGCGCGGTGACGACCCGGAGGCGGCCGTCGCCGCCGCCGCGGAGCAGGCCGCCGAGGCTCCGGCCGAGGCCGTCGTGCCCGAGCAGTCCGCCGAGCGCGAGGAGCGTCCGTCGTACGAGGCGCCGCGCCAGCGCCGGGACGAGCGGGGCAACTACGAGCGCCGTGACCGCCGCGACGACCGTAACGAGCGCGGTGGCTTCGACCGTGACCGTCGTGACGGTGACCGTGGCGGCCGTTCCTTCGACCGCCGTGACGACCGTGGCGGCCGTTCTTTCGAGCGTCGTGACGACCGTCGTGACGGCGACCGCGGTGGCCGTTCCTTCGACCGCCGCGACGACCGTCGTGACGACCGGGGCGACCGCGGCGGCTTCCGCCGTGACGACCGCGGTGGGCGTTCCTTCGAGCGCCGTGACGACCGTCGTGACGGCGACCGCGGCGGCCGTTCTTTCGAGCGTCGTGACGACCGCCGTGACGGCGACCGCGGCGGGCGTTCCTTCGAGCGCCGCGACGACCGCGGCGGCTTCCGCCGGGACAACGACCGCGGTGGCCGTTCCTTCGAGCGCCGTGACGACCGCGGCGGCCACCGGGGCAGCGACCGTCCCTTCAACCGCGACCGGCAGGGCGACCGCCCCTCGGGTGGCTACCGCTCCGGCGGCCACGAGCGCCCCTACGGCCGGCGTGACGACCACCGCGGCACCGGCTCCTTCGGCGGCCGCCGCGACGAGAAGCCGCGCTGGAAGCGCAACGGCTGAGCAGCAGGGCCGAGCAGGCTTGAGCAGGACCGAGTGAGGCCGATCGCCGGCTGATCCCGGTTGACCGGAAGGGCCCGTACGACGACGCATCCCGTCGCCGTACGGGCCCTTCCGCCGTGCGGCGCATGTCGGGTCGCCGGCGCGGGAATCGCTGGGGGCATGACAACACCTTCCGCCGCAGGCGCGCGCGACCCGGCCGAGGGCCCCGGCCCGGCCCCCCTCTCCGACGAGGAGCGGCTCGCCCAGCTCGGCTACACACAGGTCCTCGCCCGCCGTATGTCCGCGTTCTCGAACTACGCGGTGTCCTTCACGATCATCTCGGTGCTGTCGGGCTGTCTGACGCTGTACCTGTTCGGGATGAACACCGGCGGTCCCGCCGTGATCACCTGGGGATGGGTCGCGGTCGGACTGATGACGCTGTTCGTCGGACTCGCGATGGCCGAGATCTGCTCCGCCTACCCGACCTCGGCGGGCCTGTACTTCTGGGCCCACCGGCTCGCACCGCCCCGTACGGCCGCGGCCTGGGCGTGGTTCACCGGCTGGTTCAACGTCCTGGGGCAGGTCGCGGTGACCGCGGGCATCGACTTCGGCGCCGCCTCGTTCCTCGGCGCGTATCTGAATCTCCAGTTCGACTTCGAGGTCACCCCGGGCCGGACGATGCTGCTCTTCGCCGGGATCCTCGTCCTGCACGGGCTGCTGAACACCTTCGGGGTGCGGATCGTCGGCCTGCTCAACAGCATCAGCGTGTGGTGGCACGTCCTGGGCGTCGCGGTCATCGTCGGCGCGCTGGCCTTCGTACCCGATCATCACCGGTCGACGTCCTTCGTGTTCACGGAGTTCGTGAACAACACCGGCTGGGGCAGCGGGCTCTACGTCGTCCTCATCGGCCTGCTGATGGCGCAGTACACCTTCACCGGGTACGACGCCTCGGCCCACATGACCGAGGAGACGCACGACGCGTCGACGGCGGGCCCGAAGGGCATCGTCCGCTCCATCTGGACCTCGTGGGTGGCGGGCTTCGTCCTGCTCCTCGGCTTCACCTTCGCCATCCAGTCGTACGACGGGGCGCTTCGGTCGCCGACGGGCGCGCCGCCGGCGCAGATCCTGCTGGACGCGCTCGGGGCGACGGCGGGCAAACTCCTGCTGCTGGTCGTGATCGGCGCCCAGCTGTTCTGCGGGATGGCGTCGGTCACCGCCAACAGCCGCATGATCTACGCCTTTTCGCGGGACGGCGCGCTGCCGTTCTCGGCCGTGTGGCACAGCGTGAACCCGCGGACCCGCACGCCGGTGGCGGCGGTCTGGCTGGCGGCGTTCGGAGCCATGGCGCTCGGCCTGCCGTACCTGATCAACGCGACGGCGTACGCGGCGGTGACGTCGATCGCCGTGATCGGTCTGTACGTCGCGTACGTCATCCCGACGCTGCTGCGGCTGCGCAAGGGCGAGGCGTTCGAGCGGGGGCCGTGGCACCTGGGCCGCTGGTCCCGGACGATCGGTGTGGTGGCCGTCTCCTGGGTCGGCGTGATCACCGTCCTGTTCATGCTGCCGCAGGTCTCGCCCGTCACCTGGGAGTCCTTCAACTACGCCCCGGTCGCGGTCCTGGTCGTCCTCGGATTCGCCGCGACCTGGTGGCTGGCCTCGGCACGGCACTGGTTCCTCAACCCCGATCACGAACGCACGATCGCCCGCGAGGCGGCCCGGTCGGGCGCGCCCGAACCGGTCGATCCCTGACCGTCTCCGCCCACTTCCGGCAGTCCGGCGCGGCCGGGTACCGATACCCGATCGGAGTCGCGGCCGCGTCGGGCTATGCTCGGGGATGCATCGGCTCCGGCCGGTGCGGTGTGTGGACCCTTAGCTCAATTGGCAGAGCAGTGGACTTTTAATCCATTGGTTGTGGGTTCGAGTCCCACAGGGTCTACCGAGAAGCCCCCGGTCAGAGCGCGTCTGACCGGGGGCTCGGTCGTTTCATGCCGTGCTGCTCCACCGCTGCTGGCCCGGGAGTTCCGGCAGCGGGAGCGTGTGCTGCGTCTGGAGTACCTTCGCGCGCAGGTACGGGACGTTGTGCTCGGTGGCGAACACGCCGGTCGGGACGCGCGATTGGACGTCCAGGCCGAGGCCGCGGAGCTGGGCGGCCTTGTCCGGGTTGTTGGACAGCAGGTCCAGGGCGCCGATGCCGAGCGCTTCGAGCATCTGGGCGGCGGGGGCGTAGTCGCGGGCGTCCTCGGGCAGGCCGAGGGCCGCGTTGGCCGCGTAGGTGTCCAGGCCCTCGTCCTGGAGGGCGTACGCGTCGAGCTTGTTGTAGAGGCCGATGCCCCGGCCCTCCTGGCGGAGGTAGAGCAGTACGCCGCCGCGCTCCGCGATGCGCTCCACCGCCTCGCGGAGCTGGGGCCCGCAGTCGCAGCGGGCGGAGCCGAAGACGTCTCCGGTCAGGCACTCGGAGTGCAGCCGGACCAGCGGGACCGTCCCGGCGGCCGGGGTGCCGAGCACGACGGCCAAGTGTTCGCGGCCGTCGGTCAGGCCGTGGAAGGTGACCAGTTCGGCGTCGACCGCGTAGCCGTCGCCGAAGCGCAGCGGTACGGGGACGCGGGTGCGCACCGTGGCGGTGGGGAGGTCGCGCCCCTGGACTGTGTCGCGCATATGAGTTCTCCGGTCCGGCGTAGGACGGCGGCTGCGGGTCCGCTGCGGGTCCGCTGCGGTTCGTGGGCTCGTGCGGTGGTGCTTCGGGCGTGTGCTGTGGTGCTTCGGGCGTGTGCGGTGGTGCTTCGGGCGTGTGCTGTTGTGCTTCAGATTTGAAGCACAACCAGGGGCCAGACTCTAACTCGTGCTTAAAAGTTCAAGCAACTAGTTTGTCTGCCCGGCCCGCCGACGCCAGGGCAGGTCGTCGCACACGGCGCCGGACCGGTCCGACTGGAGGGTGTCGGCAATGGTCGTGCAGATGGCCTCCAGCTGGCCCACCTGCTCCGCGGTCAGCCGCTCGAAGACCGCGGCGCGCACCGTGTCGACGTGCCCCGGCGCCGTCCGCTCCAGCAGCGCGAACCCGGCGTCCGTGAGCACGGCGGTGCTGCCCCGCCGGTCCGTGGGGCACCCCTCGCGCCGTACCGTGCCGTCCTTCTCCAGGCGCGTCACGGCGTAGGTGAGGCGGCTGCGGGTGATCTTCAGGGCCTCGGCGAGGTCGGTCATGCGCAGCCGCCTGCCGGGCGCCTCCGAGAGGGTCGCGAGGACGGAGTAGTACAGGTGCGGCAGGCCGGCCTCCTGCTGGAGCTGCCGGTCGATCGCGTCCTCCAGGAGCGAGGAGGCGGCGACGTACGCGCGCCAGGCGCGTTGTTCCTCGGGAGTGAGCCAGCGGGTCGTCGTCATGCCGGCCAGTCTAGGTATTGTTCAAAAGTTGAAGCACCTAAGCGCTATTCCACGCACCCAAGCACCCGGGGACGTGTCCGGTCGGCAGGCCCCGGCCCCGTCCCTCTCCGTCCCGTCCCTCTCCGTCCCATCCATCCCTCCCGTCCATCCCTCCCGTCCCTTTCCGTCGATGCGAGCCGTGAGCTCGGAGCAGGAGTGAGCGCCATGCCCCGCCCCTACGTACTGTTGTCCGCCGCCGTCTCCCTCGACGGCTTCCTGGACGACACCGGGCCCGACCGGCTGCTGCTCTCCGGCCCGGCCGACTTCGACCGGGTCGACGAGGTACGGGCGGCCAGTGACGCGATCCTGGTCGGCGCCGGGACGATCCGCGCCGACAACCCGCGGCTGCTGGTCAACTCGGCCGAGCGGCGGGCGGCACGCGTCGCCGCCGGGCGCCCGGAGTACCCGCTGAAGGTCACGGTCAGCGGCTCCGGGGACCTCGATCCGGACGCGCGGTTCTGGCACACGGGCGGCGAGAAGGTGCTCTACACGACCGACAAGGGGGCCGCCCGGGCCGCCGAGGCGCTGGACGGCCTCGGCGTGGACGTCGTCCCGGCGGGCCCCGACCTGGACTGGCACGTCGTCCTGGAGCACCTGTACGACGTCCGGGGCGTGCGGCGGCTCATGGTCGAGGGTGGCGGCCGGGTGCACACCCAGCTCCTCCGGCTCGGCCTCGCCGACGAGCTCCAGCTCGCGCTCGCGCCGCTGCTGGTCGGCCAGCCGGGGGCGCCGCGCCTGTTCGGCCCCGGCCCCTACCCGGGCGGCCCGGCGGGCCGGCTGCGCCTGGCGGAGACCCGTCCCGTCGGGGACGTCGTCCTCATGCGGTACGTGCCGACGGCGCCCGGCACCGGCCCGTACGCTTCCGCAGCCGACCGGTACTGGCTCGCGCTCGCCTGCGAACTGGCCGGACTGTGCCCGCCGTCGCGGACCGCGTTCAGCGTCGGCGCGGTCGTGGTCGCCGCCGACGGCACCGAACTGGCCCGCGGCCACTCCCGGGAGGGCGACCCCGTGGAGCACGCCGAGGAAGCCGCCCTCGCCAAGATCGACCCGGCGGACCCCCGGCTGGCCTCCGCCACCGTCTACAGCAGCCTGGAGCCGTGCGCCCGCCGCGCCTCCCGGCCCGCCCCGTGCGCCCGGCTGATCCTCGACGCCGGGGTGCGGCGCGTCGTCACGGCCTGGCGCGAGCCCGACACGTTCGTGCCGGGGGCCGACGGCAACGGCATCCTCACGGCCGCGGGCGCCGACGTCGTCGTCCTGCCCGAGTACGCGGCCGCCGCGAAGGCGCCCAACGGCCACCTGCTCCCGTGACACCGGCGGGCTCCCGCCGGACGGGCGCGGGCTCCCGCCGGACGGGCGCGGGCTCCCGCCGGACGGGCTAAGAGAATCTGCGGACGCGCCACCGGAGAGCCAGGCTGCGAGTGAACCGACTCGGAGGTTGGAAACGATGAGTTCAGTGGGGCGCCGGATGGCGGCGGCGCTGCTCGCACCGCTGCTGGTGGGGCTGATGGTGTCGTGCGGGGCGACGACACACGGACGTTCGGTGGTGCGGGCGCGGTCCAAGGGCGCGGCGTTCGTCCACCCAGGGGTGCTGGTCAGCAAGGCGCAGCTCGACGCCGCGCGCACACACGTCGACGAGGGGAAGCAGCCGTGGCTCAACGCGTTCCTCGACATGCGCGACAGCAAGTACGGCTCGTACGCGTACCGGGCGCAGCCGTACGAGACGGTCGAGTGCCCGCCGGACGCGGCGGCCGGGCACGGCTGCGTCGAAGAGCGTGAGGACGCCATCGCCGCCTACACCCAGGCGCTGCTGTGGAGCGTCACGGGCGAGCGGAAGCACGCGGGCAAGGCGATCGAGATCATGGACGCCTGGTCGGCGAGGGTACGGCGGCACACGGCCGCGAACGCGGGGCTCCAGACCGCCTGGGCGGGCTCGACGTGGGCGCGCGCCGCGGAGATCGTCCGGCACACGGGGGCGGGCTGGCCGCGGGCGGACGTCGCGCGGTTCAAGACCATGCTGCGCACCGCCTACCTCCCCGAAGTCACCCGCGAGGTCCCGGACTTCAACGGGAACTGGGACCTGGTGATGACCGACGCCGCCATCGGCATGGCCGTCTTCCTCGACGACCAGCAGGCCTTCGACCACGCGCTGAAACGCTTCCGCGAGCGCGTGCCCGCCTACTTCTACCTGCGCAAGGACGGCAAGGAACCGGTCACCCCGGCGGGCAGCACGGTCGACACCCCGCAGAAGATGACCACCTACTGGTTCGGCCAGCGGCGCTACGAGGACGGGGTCGCCCAGGAGACCTGCCGCAACTTCAAGCACGTGGGATACGCCCTCGCCGCCACGGCGCACATCGCCGAGACCGCCTGGCACCAGGGCGTCGACCTCTACCGCGAGGTCGAGGACCGGCTGCGCGCGGCGGTGTCCTTCCACGCCCGCTACCAGTCGGGCGAGCCCGCGCCCCGCTGGCTGTGCGGCGGCCGGATCGACCGGAACATGGGGCCCGACCTGGAGGTCGCCCTGAACCACCTGGAGGGCCGCCTCGGCGACCGCGTCCCCGCCGCCCGCACGTACGCCGAGCGCACCCGGCCCGCCGGGACGGACGATCTCTTCGTCGCCTGGGAGACGCTCACGCACGCGGGCAACCCCGCCGCCTGAGCCGCGTCCGCGGGCGGGTGGAACGGCGGCCGCGGACGGGTGAGGCGGCGGCAGGAGGGGGCGCGGTGGATACGCGTGTGCCCCGGCCCTGCGGATGACGTACACTGGTTTCACCGACGCGGGGTGGAGCAGCTCGGTAGCTCGCTGGGCTCATAACCCAGAGGTCGCAGGTTCAAATCCTGTCCCCGCTACTGAAGGCCGAGGGCCGGAACTCGAGAGATCGAGTTCCGGCCCTCGGTGCGTTCCACGACCTTGGCCCCGCGGCGCCCGTGTCATCCGGTCGGCCCACAGCGGTCGCCGCCCGTCCGCGCTCCGGGAAGCCTGGACGGGTGGGGCAGCGAGAAGGCGGGCAACGGCCGACGGAACCGACCGGCGGAACCGGAGACGGGGTTCCCGGAGGCGACCGGGGGCCTGCGGGCGGCGACGACGGGCCCCGCCCGCGGACCGGCGGCCGTGCGGGTCCTCTGCCGGACGACCGCGTGGCCTTCCGGCCGGATGAGCAGGCCGGGAGCCGGCTGTCCGAGCGGGCCGGGGGCCGGCTGCCCGGTGACCCCGTGCCCGACCCCGGTCTCGGGGACGGGCCGTCGCCCGGTCGCGCCGAGCCGTCCGGCAGCCGGCGGTACTCCTACGCGCGCGCCTTCGTGCGGATGCTGCCCGTGCTGCTGATCGCGGTCGGGGTGGTCTACGACTGCCTCACCCCGGCGGAGTTCACCGCGGCGCCCTTCTTCACCGCGGCCCCCCTCGTCGCGGCGCCGCTGTTCTCGCTGCGCTCCACGGTCGTCACCGGGATCATGTCGGTGATCGCCGTCGTCACCGTGCACATCGGGCTCGGCATCGTCATGGACGCCGACGCGGTCACCGAGGCGGCCACCGTCGCGACCGTCGCCGTCCTGGCCGTCCTCATCAACCTCCTGGTCCGGCGCAGCGACCAGCAGCTCGCCTCCGCCAAGGAGATCGCGGAGGCCGCCCAGCGCGCCGTGCTGCCCCGCCCGGACGACCGGATCGGCGGACTCGACATCGCGGCCCGGTACGAGGCCGCGCAGGCGGACGCGTTCATCGGCGGCGACCTGTACGCGGTGCAGGACACCCCGCACGGCGTACGGCTGCTCGTCGGGGACGTGCGGGGCAAGGGGATGGGCGCGGTGGCGGCCGTCGCCGTCGTCATCGGGGCCTTCCGGGAGGCGGCCCAGCAGGAGGCGTCGCTCGAGGCGGTGGCCCAGCGTCTGGAGCGGTCCCTGGCGCGCGAGGGCACCCGGCGCGAAGGGCTCGACGCCTTCGAGGGGTTCACCACGGCCGTGCTCGCCGAGATCCCGCACGGCGAGGGCGTCGTCCGCGTCGTCAACCGCGGCCACCCGCCGCCCCTGCTCCTCGACTCCGGCGGCGCCCTGCTGGTGCTGGCGGCGAGCGAGCCCGCCCTGCCGCTCGGGATGGGCGAGCTGGGGAGCTGGCCCGACCGCGCCGAGCAGACGCCGTTCCCGTGCGGGTCGACGCTGCTCTTCTACACTGACGGTCTGTCCGAGGCCCGCGACAAGCAGGGCGAGTTCTACGATCCGGCGGCGCGCCTGGCCGGCCGGGTCTTCCCCGGGCCCGACGCGCTCCTCGACACCCTCACCCGGGACGTGCGCCGGCACACCGGCGGCGGGACGACGGACGACCTGGCACTGCTCGCCGTACGCCGCCCGTGACCGCCGTACACCGCCCTGCCCTCGTACGCCGTGGCCGGTGACCGCCGTCCGGTTCCGTCACAGAGGTGCGGCCGTCACCAGCCGTGATCGAGCGACGCCCGAGAGGTAACAAGTGACGAACCATCAACTGAATGCGAGTTTACGAATCGTGGTCAACTCGCCCGGATTTCACCGCGGCTGACCCCTAAGTCCGTGGCGAAAACGTTAATGATCAGTCCGAACGGCTTGGAATACCCAGCCCGGGTCTATTAACGTTCGATAACGCAGCGCGGTCGTCCCAGCCGTCACAAGAGGCGGCTCCGTGCGCACGTGCCGAATCCCGCGAGGGAACCGGGGAACCACCAACTTGGGGTGAATCGGGCGTTTGCCACGGTGAATCAGGCCGTGATCAACGCGCGTAGGAGACCTTCCTGCTCCGAACCCGTCAGCTAACCCGGTAGGCGAGAAGGAAGGAAAGGAGCACGCCCACGTGGCGTCAAACCGGCCTGCCCAGTCCACCTCGTTCGCGCCGTCCGAGAAGCAGAGCGACACCTTCGGCTACGGCGCCGGGGAGGGCACCTGGGACGAGTGGAATCCCACCGCGGAATCCGTCCGTCCCGTCCGCGGCCGGCACCGCGTCGCCAAGCAGCGCGGCGGGGGACTCGCCCGCAGCTCCACCGTCCTCGGCGTGGGCGTCATCGCCGCCGTGGGTGCGGGCGGCATGGCCACCGCGGCGCCCGGCAAGACGCCGGTCTCCATCTCGATGCCCGACCTGGGCTCGGTCACCGACTCCGCCAAGTCCCTGATGTCGGACGGCGATTCCGACGCCGACCAGGGCTCCACGACACCGCTCAGCAACGTCGGCCTGACCAACGCGGACTCCGCGCAGGGCAGCACCGGCGCGGGCGAGGCGCTGCGCGCCCGCATCATGCAGCAGGCCGAGTCGCAGCAGGACCAGGTGGACAACGCCGCCACCCAGGCCGCCGCCGAGGCCGCCGCGCAGAAGGCCGTCAAGGCCGCGGCCAAGACCCAGGACGAGGCCGAGAAGAAGGAAGCCGCCGCCAAGAAGAAGGCGAAGGAGGAGGCCGAGAAGAAGGCCGAGGCCGAGCGTCTGGCGAAGCTGGCCAAGCAGTACACGCTGCCGACCTCCTCGTACACGATCACCTCCACCTTCGGGCAGGCCGGTTCCCTGTGGTCCTCCGGCTACCACACCGGGCTGGACTTCGCCGCGCCCACCGGCACCCTCATCAAGGCGATCCACTCCGGGACCATCACGGAGGCGGGCTGGGCCGGCTCCTACGGCTACCGCACGATCCTGACCCTGGACGACGGCACCGAGCTCTGGTTCTGCCACCAGTCCTCGATCAGCGTCAGCGTCGGCCAGAAGGTGAACACCGGCGACGTCATCGGCCGCGTGGGCGCCACCGGCAACGTGACCGGCGCGCACCTGCACCTGGAGGTCCACCCCGGCGGCGCCGCCACCGGCATCGACCCGATGGCGTGGTTGCAGAGCAAGGGCCTCAACCCGTAAGAGGGCCGAACGTCCGGAGTACAGGGCCGAACGTCCGGAATACGTGGTTCAGCGTCGTACGTTGACCACAGGCATGACTTCTCTTCGCAAGCTGGGCTCGTCCGACCTCAAGGTCTTCCCGCTCTCCCTCGGCGGCAACGTCTTCGGCTGGACCGCCGACGAAACGCAGTCGTTCGCCGTCCTCGACGCCTACACGGCCGCGGGCGGCAACTTCGTGGACACCGCCGACACCTACTCCTCGTGGGTGCCGGGCAACGGCGGCGGTGTCTCCGAGACGGTCATCGGCAAGTGGCTGGCCGCGCGCGGCAACCGCTCCGACGTCGTCCTGGCCACCAAGGTCGGCGCGCACCCCGACTACAAGGGCCTGGCCCCCGCCAACATCAGGGCAGCGGCCGATGCCTCGCTGCGCCGCCTGGGCACGGACTACATCGACCTCTACTACACCCACTACGACGACCCGGCGGTCCCCGTCGAGGACATCATCGGCACGCTCGACGAGCTGGTCAGGGCCGGCAAGGTACGGCAGATCGCGGCGTCCAACATCTCGCCCGAGCGGCTGCGCGAGTCCCTGGAGTTCTCCGACCGCGAGGGCCTGGCCCGCTACGTCGCCCTCCAGCCGCACTACAACCTCGTCTCGCGCGACACCTACGAGGGCCCGCTCCAGGAGGTCGCCTCCCGCTCGGGGCTCGCCGCCGTCCCGTACTACGCGCTGGCCGCCGGCTTCCTGACCGGCAAGTACCGCCCCGGCACCGACGTCGACTCGGCGCGGGCCGCGGGCGCGGGCAAGCACCTGGAGACCGAGCGGGGCACCCGCGTCCTCGCGGCGCTCGACGAGATCGCCGGGGCGCGCGGGGCGGCCCACGCGACCGTCGCCCTGGCCTGGCTCGCCGCCCGCCCGACGGTGGCCGCGCCCATCGCCTCGGCCCGCACGGTCGAGCAGCTCCCCGCCCTGCTCGCGGTGGCGGACCTGGAACTCACCGACGCGGAGCTGGCGAAGCTGACGGAGGCGTCGGCCTGAGCCCCTTGGGGCGCCCCTGAGCAGCGGTACGGGAACCCCCGTACCGCCCGGCCGTCACGAGCGGTACGGGTTGTACGCGGGCCCGGGGCCGTACGCCGGAGGGGGCGCCGCCGGGCCGGGGTGCGGGCGTCCGTACCCCGGCGTTCCGTACCCCGGGCTTCCGTAATTCGGCGTTCCGTAGACCGGCATGTACACGGGCCACGGCGGCGGGGCGGGCGCGGGAGCCGCCGACCGGGCCGCGTAGGCGAGCGCGGGCCGGGCGACCTCCTGGCGCCGCCACAGCTCGTGCAGCAGCTCCCGCTCCCGTACGGCGAAGTCGGCGCCCGCGCGGCCGAGGCGGCCCCGGTGCCTGAGGAACGCCAGTGACGTCGCGTACGCCTCGTACTGGGCGACGGAGCGGGCGGCGGCCCGGCCAAAGTGGTGCGCCGCGTAGTCGCGGGCCATCCGCCGCGCCCGCATCGAGCCGAGTACGAACGGCTCGGGCGCGGCCAGCCAGCCGGCCGCGGCGTACGCGGGCAGCTCCGCGCGCACCGTGCGCAGCTCCCGCTGCCGGGTCCAGATGACGAGCCAGGTGAGCAGCCCGAACGCGGGCACCATGAACGCGGCGTAGACGGCGAAGAACCCGTACTCGCCGAAGGACGACGAGCCGTTCCACACGGCGTGCATGCCCATCGCCAGGAGCAGTCCGGACAGCGGCAGGAACACCCGCCGCAGATGCTGGCGCTCCGCCGACAGGGCCGCGACGCCGAAGCCGATGCCGGTCAGGACGGTGAAGAGCGGGTGCGCGAAGGGCGACATCACCACCCGCACGAAGAACGTCGCGGCGGTCACCGAGGCGAGTCCGCTCTCCCCGCTGAGCTGGTCGGTGCCGAAGGCGGTGCCGAGGTAGAGGATGTTCTCGGTGAAGGCGAAGCCGGTGGCGGTCACCCCGGCTATCACGACGCCGTCGACGATCCCGGTGAAGTCCCGTCTGCGGAACAGGAAGACCAGCAGGACCGCCGCGGCCTTGGCGGACTCCTCCACGACGGGCGCTATCACCGTCGCGCCGAGGGTGTCCGCGCTGGACGGATCGGCGGTGGCGGTGGCTATCCAGCGGGTCGCGAAGCTGTTGGCGACGATCGCTATCAGCGCCGCCGCGCAGGCGCCCCAGGCGAACGCGAACAGCAGGTTCCGCCAGGGGCCCGGCTCCACCCGGTCCAGCCAGCGGAACGCGGCTGTCAGCAGCGGCACGGGCAGCACGGCGAGGCCGAGCCCCACCAGGAAGCCCTGGGTGCCGGTCTGCTGCCGCACCAGGGCCAGGATGACGAGCCCGGAGAGCGCGAGCAGGGTGATCAGCGCGCCGTAGCGCACCCATGCGCGCTGCCACCAGTGCGCATGCCGGCGCGCACCGTCGGCGGGGCCGCTGGGGTGCGTCGGATACGGGGGGCAGGTGGCCACGGCATCGACCCTAACGAGGAGGGGCGCCGGCCGCGACGGTGCCGGGTGGCCCGTGCGGTCCTCAGTCGCCGGCGGGGGGTTCGTCTCGGTGTTCGGCACGGCGGAACAGCAGGTCGTGCACCACATGACCCTTGTCAAGGCCCTGGCCCTCGAAACGGGTCAATGGCCGGAACTCGGGCCGGGGCGCGTAGCCGCCGCCGGGCTGTGTGTTCTCGAAGTCCGGGTGCCCACTCAGCACGTCGAGCATCTGCTCCGCGTACGGTTCCCAGTCGGTCGCGCAGTGCACGATCGCGCCGGGCCTGAGCCGGGCCGCGGCGAGGGTCAGGAACTCCGGCTGGATGAGCCGGCGCTTGTGGTGCCGCTTCTTCGGCCAGGGGTCGGGGAAGTAGACGCGCAGCCCGTCGAGCGAGTCGGGGCGCAGCATCTCGCGGAGCAGGATGATCGCGTCCCCGTTGGCCACCCGGACGTTGTCCAGCCCGTCGCGGTCGGCCAGATTCAGCAGATTTCCCTGACCCGGGGTGTGCACGTCCACGGCGAGGATGCCGGTGTGCGGGTCCGCGGCCGCCATCCGCGCCGTGGCCTCGCCCATCCCGAAGCCGATCTCCAGCACGACCGGCCGGCCGGTGCCGAACAGCTCCGCGAGGTCCAGGACGCGCTGCCCGTCGATGTCGAATCCCCACTTGGGCCACAGCCGCTGCAAGGCGTCCGCCTGCCCGGCCGTCACCCGGCTGCGCCGCGGCTGGAAGCTCCGGATCCGCCGCTCGAAGTGCGATCCGGCGGGATCGGCCCTCGGACCGTCGGGGAAGCGGGGCTCGCCCTTGGCCCGGCTGGGGCGCGGCGAGGGGCCGGTGCCCCCGGGAACAGCGGGAACGCCTTCGGCCTCGGGGGCGGGCCGGGGTTCTTCGGAGAAGTTGCGGGATGCAGACACAGTGCGTCGATTTTACGGGCCGGAGGGGGCGGGCATGCGCTCGCGCCGGCCCGTCACACGCGTGAGCTGGGCGCCCGTGGCGCGTGACCGTGCCCGGAGTACGGGAGCGGGGGCCGCCCGGGTCAGGCGGCCTCCAGCGCCGCCAGCGTCCGGTCGGCGATCTCGCGGCCGATCGGCAGGGACGCCGTGGCCGCCGGGGACGGCGCGTTCAGCACGTGCACCGTGCGGGGGCGCTCCTGGATCAGGAAGTCGTCCACCAGCGTCCCGTCGCGCAGCACGGCCTGGGCGCGGACGCCCGCCGCCGCCGGTATCAGGTCCTCCGGCGTGACCGCGGGCAGCAGCCGCCGTACCGCCTCGGTGAACGCCGTCTTCGACAGCGAGCGGCGCAGCTCCCCGGCCCCGTACCGCCAGTGGCGGCGGCCTATGCGCCAGGAGCCGGGCCAGGCCAGCGTGGACGCGAGGTCGCGCGCCCGGACGGTGCCCCAGCCGTACCCCTCGCGGGCCAGGGCGGGGACCGCGTTCGGCCCGATGTGGACGCTGCCGTCGATGCCGCGGGTGAGGTGCACGCCGAGGAACGGGAACGCCGGGTCCGGCACCGGATAGACCAGGCCGCGCACCAGCTCGGGGCGGGCCAGCGTGTAGTACTCGCCGCGGAACGGGACGATCCGCATGCCGGGGTCGTCCCCGGCGAGGCGGGCCACCTCGTCGCAGTGCAGCCCGGCGCAGTTGACCAGCACGCGCGCGCGGAGGACCCGTCCGGCGGCCGTGCGCACGGCGACGCCGAGGTCGGGGCGGCGGTCGATGCGGACCACCCGCGCGCCGTACTCGACGCGGGCGCCGGAGGACTCCGCGAGCCGGCGGGCCACCGAGACGAAGTCGCAGATGCCCGTGGTGGCGACGTGGATGGCGGCGAGGCCGCGGACCTCCGGCTCGTACTCCGCGATCTGGCAGGGGCCCAGCTCGCGCACCGGTATGCCGTTCTCCCGGCCGCGCTGGACGAGGGCGTGCAGCCGGGGCAGCTCCGACTTCTCGGTGGCGACGATCAGCTTGCCGGTGAGGGCGTGCGCGATGCCGTGCTCGGCGCAGAACTTGGCCAGCTCGGCGGTGCCCCGCACCGCGTACCGCGCCTTGAGGGAGCCCGGGCGGTAGTAGATCCCGCTGTGCAGGACGCCGCTGTTGCGCCCCGTCTGGTGGCGGGCCGGGCCCGGCTCCTTCTCCAGCACCGTCACGCGGGTGCCCGGCGCGACGCGCGAGATCGCATACGCCGTGGACAGGCCGACGATCCCGCCGCCGGTCACCAGCACATCGCAGTCGTATGCAACACGTCGCCGCACTCGCTCCACCTCCCGGATCCGATAGTGCACTGCGCCACTGACAATGCCTTCAAACCCGGGAAGCCGCCGAACCCGCGGACTGGATCGACGCGCGTCACGTCCGATGCCGGAGCGCGTCAGGCCGGCGCCATCAGCAGCGGCCGCGCGCGCTCGCGCAGCTCCACCACGCGCGGCTCGTCGCCGTACGGCTCCAGGCGGTGCAGCAGGTCCTTCACGTACTCGGTGGTGCGCGCCGACGAGATGCGCCCCGCGACCTCCACCGCCCGCACGCCCTGCTCGCATGCCGCGTCCAGATTGCCCGATTCCAGCTCGGCGACCGCGGACACCACGAGCCGCAGCCCGTGCGAGCGTACGAACTCCTCCGTCGGCTTCGACAGGGCCTGCTCGGTGAAGCGGCGCACCTGACGCGGTGCCTTCAGATCCCGGTAGCACTCGGCGGCGTCGGCGGCGAACCGGTCGTACGAGTAGAAGCCCAGCCAGGAGGGGTCCTGGTCGCCGTCGCGGGCCCGTTCCAGCCAGCCCTCGGCGGCCTTCAGGGCGCCGCCGGCCGCGTGGGCGTCGCCCGCGCGCGCGTGGGCCCGCGCCTCGACCAGCCGGAAGAAGCTCATCGTGCGCGCGGTGGCCAGTCCGCGGTTGCGCTCCAGGGCGGCCTGCGCGAGGTCGACGCCCTCGTCACCGAAGCCGCGGTAGGTGGCCTGCAGGGACATGGAGGCCAGTACGTACCCGCCCAGGGGGACGTCGGCGGCCGCGCGGGCCAGGCGCAGTGCCTGGATGTAGTAGCGCTGGGCGGCCTCCTGCTGGCCGGTGTCGAAGGCCATCCAGCCGGCCAGCCGGGTCAGTTCGGCGCTGGCGCCGAAGAGGGCTCTTCCGACTTCGTCGGAGTACGAGCCGAGCAGCAGCGGCGCCGCCTCCACCCGTAAACACTCGGGGACCATCGACGAACGCCAGTCGCCGCCGCCGTACTTGGAGTCCCAGCGCCGCGCGTCCTCGGCGGCCTCGCGCAGCTTCTGCACGTCGCTGTGGCCGACTTTCAGCGGTGCGCCGGAGCCCTCGGCCGGGTTCGCGTCGCGCGCCACCGAACTGTCGGCCGGGGTTATCAGCCATCGCGACGCGGGAGTTGCGTATGCGCTGACTGCGAATGATCCGGCGAGCGACTGCCAGATACCTCCGCTCCCGGCCCGGCGCCCCGCGAGATCGAGCCGGTACAACTCCGTCGCCGACCGAACCGCCTGTCCTACGTCACGGGGAAAGGCGAGACCCACTTCGGGTGCGGGGTCCGCGTCCGCCAGACCGATCTCGTGGAGCGGTACCGGGCGGCCGAGTTTCTGGCCGATGGCAGCGGCGATGAGGTGCGGGGCAGCACCCTGGGGCACCATTCCCTTCGACACCCAGCGCGCCACCGACGTCTTGTCGTAGCGAAGAGTCAGCCCGCGTTGTGCGCCAAGGTCGTTGACGCGTCGCGCGAGGCCGGCATTGCTGATCCCCGCGAGGGCGAGAACGGTGCCGAGTTTTTCGTTCGGCCCGCGTTGCTCCCTGGACATGCGCCACCCCTCGACACAGACGGCTGCCGCGATGGCATAACCACGCGGCATTCGTAAACCCAGCGTAGTTCGCCCAATCCCAAGCGTTAAGGGGCGTAATTCCGGATGGCGGGAATGCGGTCCGCACGACAGCACGGAGGGTTGCGACGTGCTCCCGCTGTGTGGCCGTGCGCCCGTCCGTGCGCTCTTCTCCGGCCATCGGGGGAGCGCTTCCATGGAACACGCGTGGGTCGGCCCGCTGTACTGGATCCAGTGGGCTGGGGGACACCGCCGCCTCCATCCCCGCGGGCGGCGGACCGGTCCGGGAGGCGTGCTCCGCCTCCCGGACTGTGCACACCCTGCGTTGCGCACGGCATGTACGGAGAGTGTGCATCGCGGATCGCGCGGCGCCAATTTGGCTGATAATCGACGGTGCCCCTGGAGGTCGATTAGCGCTCTCACCACGATACTTGAGGGCGCGCAGGGTGTTTTGGGGGAGCGTTTCGGGGGCGCATTCGCGTCGATGTACTGGAAGGTGTCCCTCGTCAACGCCCTGAAAGGGCCCCGGGGGTGACCCTCCCGGCCCGCGCCGACCCTCCGTATACCGGCGGTCGACCATCCGTTCCCGCACGTCCCCGGAGGGGCCCGCAGGGGCCCATGGGGGCGCATAACAGGGGGCGCAAGCAGTCGCACAGAGCCTCTTGTGTGCCTCCTTCGTGGCAGCATGGTGCCCAGTTCGTGCGGTGCACTGGTTGTCCACAGCCTGTGGAGGCGGCGATGCGGTGGTTGGTGGGGTGGAGCAGTACCGCCGCCAGAGCGCCCGGGTTCGGCTCGGCCGGGGCCACCGGAAGCGACGGCGAGACCGTGCACCCCGTGGGCTCCCAGCTCCTGTGGGGCGACCCCGATCCGCTCTGGGCGGTCGGCGACTGGCGTCCCGACGAAGTCCGCGTGGTCAAGGCCGACGCCCAGACCCGGATCGCCGTACTCGGCACCTGCGGCGCCTCCGACGAGGAGCTGCGCGTCGGCCTCTTCGCCGCCCGCGGCGGAGCGCTGCGCCACCTCACCAACTGGGCCGGCAGCTACACGGCCGTCGTCCAGGTCGGCCGCCGGGTCACCGTCTGCGGCGATCTCGCGGGCGCCCGGCCGGTGTTCTACACCCCCTGGGCGGGCGGCACCGCGTACGCGACCGCCGCCCTGCCGCTGGCCGACCTCATCGAGGCCAACCTCGACTTCGGACACCTCGCCGCCCTCCTCGCCGCCCCCGACGTACCGGCCGCCGTCCACGACTCCACGCCCTACGACGGCGTGCGGCGCATCCCGCCGGGGCACGCGCTGATCCTGCGGGCGGGGGCGCGCGAGATCGCCGGGTACGAGCCGGTCGCCTCCCTCGCCGTCGCCGCACCCCCGGCCGACCCCACCAGCGCCGTGGACGCCGTACGGGACGCCCTGGTCGAAGCCGTACGCGCCCGGCTCGCCGCGCCGAGGCACGTCCCCGGGACCGACGTCGACCCCGGGCCCGTCCCCGGGATGGGCCCCGCCGAGCGGCGCGCCGAGCGCGGCATGCCGGTGCCCGGCATCGGCGCCGACCTCTCCGGGGGACCGGCTTCCGGCACGCTCGCCCTGCTCGCCGCCGGACTCCCCGGGATGCCCGGCACGGTCCTCGGGCACGGCACCGGCGCGGGCGAACGGCTGCTGGCGGTCACCTTCAACGACCTCGCGGTCGGCGGCCGGGAGGCCGAGCTCGAGCGGGCCGGATCGCTCGCCGCCAACCCCCGGCTGCACCACGTGGTCGTCGCCGGCGGCGAAGAGGTCCTCCCCTATGCCGACCTCGATGGGCCGCTGACCGACGAGCCGGGGCCCTCGCTGGTGACCGCCGCCCGGCACCGGACCCGGCTCGCCACCGGCAGCGCGGACCACTTCACCGGCTACGGGGCACGGCAGGTGCTGGACGCGCACCCCGCGCGCCTGGCCGATCTGCTGATGGACCGCAGACGGCGCCACCTGGTGCGGCCCGTCGCCGCCCTGGCCAAGGCCGACGGCTCCGTCATGGTCCCCGCGCGCGTGTACGGTGCCGCGCGCAAGCTGGCCCGTACGTCCTACCGGGCCGGCGTCGACGTCCTCGCCGACCGGCTGATGCACCGCAGCTTCGAGGAACCCGGCGGCGCGGTGGGCGCGTCACTGGCCGCCCTGACCTGGGCGAGGCCGGGACCCGCCGCGCGCTGGCTGACCGGCGAGGCCCTCGCTGAAGTATCGGTTCGCCTCCAGGGGGCGACCGGACGTCCCGGTGTCAGCCCCGGGCAGCGGCCCGGCGACTTCCGCGCGCGGGCGGCCCTCGCCCGGCACGCGACCGACCTGCGTGTACTGGAACAGGCCGCCGAGGTCCGATTCCAGCGGCTGCACGCACCGTTCCTGGACAACCAGGTCGTCCGCGCCTGCCGCGCCCTTCCCGAGGCCCTGCGGGTCCAGCCGGGCGCCCGCGCCGCGATACTGCGCACGGTGCTGGAGGGCGCCGGGGTCGGCGACCTGCCGCCGGGCTGGGGCGCGCCCTCCCACGCGTCCTCGGCCGCCGCCGCGCGCGCGGGACTGCGGGTCGCCATAGACCAGCTCATCGCGCTGTTCGACACCCCGCTGCTCGCCGAGGCCGGACTGGTCGAGGCCCGCGTCGTCCGCAAGGCGCTGCGGGCCGCCGCCGAGGGCGAACCCCTGCCCCTGGACGGCCTCGCCGACCTGGTCGCCCTGGAACTGTGGCTCCGCAGACTGCTGGCCCGCCGCGGCACCTGCTGGACAGGCACCCCGGCCCGCCAACGCGCCGTACCGGCGGGCATCGCCCCCCAGGGACGAGCCCTGGGCGCGGGGGCCCGACGGGGCTGACGCTCACATCCGCGGATACGTTCCGGCGCGCTCGTCCGTCCGGCCTTCCCGCCCCGGCACACCGGGGAAAGCGCCGCCCTGGCCGGCCCCGCCGGCCGGACAGCGCGCCTTGCCCGCGGATATCGCCCCTAGGGGCGGACGCGGGGCCCGGCGGGGCTGACGCCCCATTCCGCGGATACGTTCTGCCGCTCTGCCGGCCCCCGGCCGGGGCCCCGGGCCCCCGGGAAAGCGGCGCCCCCGCCGGCCCGGCGGGGGCGACGTCCACTCCGTGGCTACGTTCTACCGACCCTTCAGCCCTCCCGCCAGGCCCCCGGCCCCCGGCTCACCGGGGAAAGCCGTGCCCCGGTCGGCCGGCCCGGCGAGAATGGGCCGGTGCGGTACGGAATCCTGGGCGTCACCCAGGCGGCGGACGACCTGGGGACCCCCATCACGGTGGGCGGCCCGCGGCTGCGCGCGCTGCTCACCGCACTGGCGCTGCGCGGCGGCCGCACGGCTACCCCGGAAACCCTCATCGACGAGGTGTGGGCGGACGACCCGCCGCAGGACGCCCCCGCGGCCCTCCAGGCACTCGTCGGCCGGCTACGCCGTGCCCTCGGCAGGGACGCGGTCGCCTCCGAGACCGGCGGCTACCGGCTCACCGCCACCCGGGACGACGTGGACCTGTTCGTCTTCGAGCGCCTCGTACGGTCGGGCACCGCCGCACTGGGCCGGGACGACGCGGTGACCGCCGCGGCCGAACTGCGGCAGGCGCTCGCCCTGTGGCGGGGCCCCGCCCTCGCGGACCTGCCCGACCGGGGCGCGGCGGCCCGGCCCGAAGCCCTGCGCATGGAGGCGACGCGCGCCCGCCTCACCGCGGACCTGCGGCTCGGACGCGCCTCCGACGCCGTACCCGAACTGCACGGACTGACCGCCGACCACCCGTACGACGAGCCTCTGCACGCCCTGCTCATCCGCGCGCTGCGCGCCGCGGGCCGGCACGCGGACGCCCTCACCGCGTACGAGACCGTCCGCCGCGCTCTGGCCGACGGCCTGGGCACGGACCCCGGTCCGCAACTGCGTGCCCTGCACCGGGAGATGCTGACGAACGACACGTCGGGGATCTCGCGGGACACGTCGCAGGGGGTCTCGCCGGAGGCCCCACCGGTAGCTGATCACGGGCTTCCGCCCGGTACTGACCCTGGGACAGGGCGCGGCCTCGCATCTGCGCGCGGGCCCGCGCCCAAGCCCCGGCCCGCCTCGGGTTCCGGGTCTGCGCCCGCCTCAGGTGCCGCCTCCGCCCTCGCGGCCGATCCGCACACCCCCATCCCCCGAGCCCCCCGAAATGGCAACATCCGGCGGCGGCTTGACTCGTTCGTGGGGCGGGAACCGGAGATCGACGCCATCCGTTCGGATGTGCAGAGGGCACGTCTGGTCACTCTGACCGGGCCGGGCGGCTCCGGTAAGACCCGCCTCGCCGAGGAAGCCGCCACCGGGCTCCCGCAGGCATGGCTGGCCGAGCTCGCCCCGCTCGACCGGCCGGAGGCGGTGCCGGGCGCGGTGGTCAGCGCGCTCGGCCTGCGCGAGACCGTGCTGATCACCAACGAGATGTCCGCGGCGGTGCTCCAGGACGACCCCCTCGCCCTGCTCGTCGAGTACTGCGCCCCGCGCAGCCTGCTCCTGATCCTTGACAACTGCGAGCACGTCATCGGCGCCGCCGCCGCCCTCGCGGAGACGCTGCTGACCCGCTGCCCAGGGCTCACGATCCTCGCCACCAGCAGGGAACCCCTCGGCGTGCCCGGCGAGTTGGCCCGCCCCGTGGAGCCGCTGCCGCCCAGCGCCGCGCACCGGCTCTTCATGGAGCGTGCCGCCGCCGTGCGCCCCGGCACGGACGCCGTACGGGACCCCGGTGCCGTGGACGAGATCTGCCGCAGGCTCGACGGCCTGCCCCTGGCCATCGAGCTGGCCGCCGCCCGCCTGCGGCTGCTCACCCCCCGGCAGATCGCCGACCGCCTGGACGACCGCTTCCGGCTGCTCACCTCCGGCAGCCGTACGGTGCTGCCCAGGCAGCAGACCCTGAGGGCCGTCGTCGACTGGTCCTGGGACCTGCTGGACGAGCAGGAGCGGACGGTGCTGTGCGAGGCGTCCGTGTTCGCGGGCGGCTGGGACCTCGCCGCCGCCGAGGCCGTGTGCACCGGCCCGGCGGCCGACCTCGTGGGCGCGCTGGTCGACAAGTCCCTGATCGTCGCGACGCCGTACGGGGACACCGGCCGCGACCACGACAGCCACGGTGGCCGAAGCGACCACGGGGACCACGACGGTCACGGCGGCACCAGAGCCACCGGCGGCACCGGTATGCGCTACCGCATGCTGGAGACGATCCACGAGTACGCGGGCGAGCGTGCCGCCCAATCCCCCGGGCTGCGCGCCGCCGCCGAGCTGCGCCACCGCGCGTGGGTCCGCGCGCTCACCGAGGAGGCCGAGCCCCAGCTCCGCTCCGCCGGACAGCTTCCTTGGATCGGCCGCCTGGAGACGGAACTCGACAACATCAGAGCGGCCCTGCACCGGGCGGCCCTCGCGGGCGCCGAGGAGGAGGCCGGCGCCGTGGCCCTGGCCATGGGCTGGTTCTGGTGGCTGCGCAACTTCCGGCTCGAGGGCGCGGAGTGGACGGACTACGTACTGCGTCTGGGCGCGCTGCTGGACACCGACCCGGCGGGGATCGCCGACGGCCGTCTCGAGGACCCGGAGGCCGTCCGGCACTTCACGGCCTTCCTCACCGCCGAGGACGGTGAGCGGGACCATCCGCTGCACGAGATGCGGATGAGCCTGCGGATGCAGCAGGTCTTCCTGCTCTCCGAGACACAGCCGGCGGACGTCCTGCGGGACCGGCTCTCGGCGGCGTACATGCGGCGGGTGTGCGACCACTTCAACAAGGGCGGCCCGCAGGCGGCACGGCTGCCCGGCCTGATCTGGCCGATGGGCGAGTTCTTCCTGGGCGCGTCGGCCGCCCTGCGGGCCGGCCTGGACGCGGCCCTCGCCAACTGCCGTGAGTACGGCGGCGACTGGGAGATCGGCGTCGTCCTGATGTTCCGTACGCACATGATCGTCGACTCGTCGGGCGGGCTGCTAGAGGTGGACGACGACCTGGCGGAACTGCGTACGCTCAGCCGTCGCACCGGTGACCGCTGGATGCGCGCCCAGGTGGCCAGCGCGGCGGGCGAGGCGGCCATGGCGCGCGGCCGGTTCGACGATTCGAAGGGCGAGTACGAGGAGGCGCTCCGGCTCGCCTACGAGGTGGGTGCCTACGCGGAGACCCCGTTCCTCATCGCCCGGCTCGCCGAGCTGGCGTACCGCGCGGGGGACCGGCCCGTCGCCGAGGACCTGCTCGACGAGGCGGCCACCGCCGCCGACCGCCACGGGGTCGTCGACTCCCGCGCGTTCGTGCTGCTGCTCCGGGCCCATCTGGCGCTGGACGACGGGGCGGTGTCCCGCGCGCGCGAGCTGTGCCGGGCGGCGTTCGCCGAGGCCGGCCACGGCACCCCGCCGCCGCAGTTCATCGCGCTGCTGAGACAGGCGGAAGCGATGGTCACGGCCGCCGAGTCGGGCCCCCTGAAGGGCCTCGCCGAGCTGACGGAGGCCGTGCGCGGGGCGGTGGAGACGCACTGTGCGGAGTGGGTGACGGGCTCCCTCGTGGACAACGCGGCCCGCATGCTGGCCGCGGCGGGCGACCACCCGCGCGCGGTCCGCCTGGTCGCCGCATCCGGCCACTGGCGCGGCCGCCACCGCCGCCCGGCCCCGGAGGGCCGCTACGTCGAAGGCATCGAGGCCGAGGCACGCACCCTCCTCGGCGTCCCCCGTTACGAGGCCGAGCGCGCGGCCGGTACGGCCCTCACCCCGGACGACGTCCTGCGGGAACTGGCCGACGCGCTCGCGGAGGCCCCCACCGCGGTCGGGCAAAGCCCCGCCGCGCTCGCGGACGGCCCCGTCGACCGGCACTCCGTGCCCGGCGACGACCCGCCCGTCAGCGGCACTTGAACCGGGAGTCCGCCCAGTCCGCCAGCGTCACACCGTCGAACGGGGTGTGCGGCTCGACCACCAGCCGGACCGTCTCGCGGCCGGTGAGGTCCACATGGACGGGGACCGCCCGGTCACCGCCCCGCACCAGCGGCGACCGCCAGAGTCGCACGCCGTCGGCGTACACCGAGAAGCGCACCCGGCCGATCCCGGCCATCAGGTCGTCGACACCGGCCATCGCGTCGTACGACGTGCAGTCGCGGTTGAGGTCGACGGTGACCGAGGAGTCGCCGTGGACGGTCACCCCGCGCGCGTACCGGACCCCGCCGATCGAGACGCCCCAGCGCTGCCACACCCAGCTGCTCTCGCCGAGCCGCATCTCGGGCTCGGTGCCGTCGCCGAGGAGGCCGTACGTCAGCTCGTTCCACGGGTAGTCGGCCGGTGCGGGCGGCGGCGTGGGAGTCGGCTGCGGCGGTGGGGTGGGCGTCGTCCGGCCGGGCGTCGGCTCCGGTGCCGGCGTGGTCCTGGTCGGCGTCGGTGTCGGCGTCGGTGTCGGTTCCGGTGTCACGGACGGCGTGGGCGAGGGCGTGGGCGTCGGGGACGCTGATGCGGGCGTCGGCGCGGGCGCCTGCTTCGGGGGCGCCGGGGACGGCGTCGGGCTCACCGGTTCGACGGCGTGCGAGGTGGCAGGCGCGGCCTCGGGCTGCTTCTTGTCGTGGGTGGCGTTGCCCGCGAGCGCGAGCGCCACGACCGCGGCGGCCACCGCGACGACGCCCGCCGCGATACCGGCCTTCACCGGCGCGCCGAGCCCTTCCGAGGCCGCCGCCCCGCCACCGCCCGCGCCCGCCCCGCTCCCGGAACCACCGCCCGCCGCCGCACCCGTACCGGCTCCCGCTCCGGCCCCGGCTCCCGCTCCGGCCCCGGCTCCGGCCCCGGCTCCCGCTCCTCCGGAGCCGCCGCCCGCCGCGGACGCCGCGCCCGCGGCACCGGCCGCGCCCGCCCCGGCGCCCCCGGCGACGATCGCGGCGGCCTTCGCATAGCCCGCGGCGCCGAACCAGCCGATGACCGCGACCGGCACGACCGCGGGGATCCCGCCCGCGACCTCCTTGATCTGCCCGGCCGCGAGCCGGCACTTGGCGCACTCCGCCAGGTGGTCGCGCAGCCCGCGCTCGGCCCGGGTCCGCAGCCCGCCGCGGGCGTACGCGCCGAGCCGGTCGGCGTAGCGGGCGCACTCCTCGTCCGCCACGAGCACGGCGCTGACGTGCGCCTGGAGGTACGCCTGCCGCAGGCCCTCGCGGGCCCGGCTGGCGAGCACACGGGTGCCGTTGGCGTCGAGCCCGAACAGCGTGGCGACCTCGCTCGGCGACTCGTCCTCCACCTCGGTGTGCCAGAGCACGGCCTGCCACCGCTCGGGCAGCGACCGGAACGCCCGCATGGCCATGGACTGTTCGGCCTCGTGCATCGCCCGTACGTCCGCGCCCAGGTCGAGGGTGTCGGCGTCGGAGATCTCGGAGCCGCGGACGGCCTGGGCGGCGAACACCGCGAAGTCGTCGACCAGTTGCTCGCGCCTGGCCGACTTCGTCCAGCCGGCGGCGACCCGCCGGACGCTGGTGAGGAGATAGGCGCGTACGGCGTGCTTCGGGCCGCTGCCGCCGCGGACCGCCTGGAGCATCCGGGCGAACACCTCGGCCGTGAGGTCGTCGGCGGTGTGCCCGTCCCGGCAGCAGGTGCGTGCGTAGCGGCGGACGGCCCCCGCGTGCCTGCGGTACAGCTCCTCGTACGCCGTGTCGTCACCCGCGCGCATCCGCCCGATGAGACCGGCGTCCGAGGAAGGCGGCTCGGCGGAAGGCGGCACCCCGCCGTCGTCCCCCTGATCCCCCTGTCCCTGCGGCCCCTGCTGTTTCTGCGGCCCCTGCCGCTCATGTGGCTCGCGCTGCGGCGGGACGCCGGAGCGGGGCCCGCCCGCCTGCGTGCCGCCGTCGCCGAGTGACTCGTCCCGCTCGTCAACGCTCATCGCGGACTGCCCCCACCTGCACCTTCGGACCCGAACACCGGGACAGGCTGCCACAGGGGGCCCGCGGCGGTTCCCCTCGTACGGACCAACCACTCGTCCGTGGGGACTTGCCGCACCGCGGTACTGAAGATCACCCGAACGGGGAAGAAGTATTCGCCCGGTGCGTCCACCGGGGCCCGGACGCGGGTGGCGCAGCACCCGCGTTCAGGAGCGCCGGCCGTCACCGTGCGACGGCCGCCGCACTACAGCGGGCGGGACCTCAGTCCCTCCAGCAGGATGTCCAGCAGCCGGGCCGAGGCCGCGGCCTGCTGTGCGGCGTCCGGCAGCGAGGGCGCGGCCGTGGCTATCACGAGCAGCACGTCCGCCACCGTCACGTCCGACCGCAGCTCGCCCGCCGCGCGGGCCCGCTCCACGAGCTGGCCCACGACGTCGAGCAGCGCCGCGGCACCGGCGTCGTCACCGGCCACCGTGGCGGCCCGGTCCACGAGGCGCAGTTCGGAACCGGGCCCGGACCGCTGCTGCGGCACCCGGGCGCCGTCCACGACAGCACCGTCCGCCGCGTCCTCGGCCACATGCACCCGCAGGATGTGCGGCGGCAGCAGCCGCCCCGCTCCCGAGGCCACCGAGGTCCGCAGGAAGCGCGAGAGCGCCGACCACGGCTCGTCCTCCTGGCCGAGCGCCGAACGCGCCTGGTCCGTCAGCCGCGAAGTCTCCTCCTCGGCGATCCGCCGGACCAGGACGTCCTTGCTCGGGAAGCGCCGGTACACCGTGCCGACGCCCACCCGGGCGCGGCGTGCGACGTCCTCCATCGGCGCGCCGTACCCCAGCTCGCCGAAGACCTCGCGCGCCGCGCGCAGTACGTGCTCGAGATTGCGCTGTGCGTCCACGCGCAGCGGGGTGGTACGCGAGACCGGCCCTTCGCCCGGACCGCGTCCGTTGCCCCCCGCCGCTCCGACCGCGCCGCCCGGTGGTGCGACAGCGGACGCGGAAGACCAATGAGAGTCCTGAATATGCATGAGCTTTCCCCCGGTAATGACGTCTCCCCCCGGAGACTCTCCCCGCCATTGGAAGCCGAGGTGTGTGGAAGGAGCGTGTTGCCCGAGCCGCTCGAGCGGACCCGTCGAGCCTCCCCCTACACCCCGTCGTCACACGAACATAGTTGAGCGGGGGTCAATTCAGAAGGGGCAGGTTCCGCACGGAGCGCCCCCCGATCGGGGCACGGGTCGGTTACGTCCCGATTGCGCCCCCTCGGGCCACCTTGCGCACACCCGCTGACCTGCGTGTGTTTCGCGCACTCCGGTAAATCGGCCAACCCTGGGCGACCATGGCGCCCGGTCACACAAATTGCCGGGGCTGTGGACAAACTCAGGAGTCGGGTGCGTCATGGACGGGTGACGGCTGCGATCAATGAGGGGACGACCCCTGAACCCGGGAAGAGCGTACGCATTCTCGTCGTCGGTGGCGGCTACGTGGGGCTGTATACGGCCCTCCGCCTTCAGCGAAAGCTCAAACCCGAGCTGAAGCGGGGGGAGGTGGAGATCGTGGTGATTTCCCCCGACGCCTATATGACGTACCAGCCGTTCCTTCCGGAGGCCGCCGCGGGATCCATCTCGCCGCGGCACGTCGTCGTACCGCTGCGCCGGGTCCTCGACCGGTGCACGGTGATCGTCGGCGAGGTCACGGCCGTCGACCACGCGGGGCGGACCGCGACCTGCACCACCCTCGTCGCCGAGGAGGAGGGCGCGGCGCCGCGCTCCGTCCGCTACGACGAGATCGTCCTCGCCCCCGGCTCCGTCTCCCGGACCCTGCCGGTCCCCGGACTCGCCGAGCACGGCATCGGCTTCAAGACCGTCGAGGAGGCCATCGGCCTGCGCAACCACGTCCTTGAGCAGATGGACATCGCCTCCTCCACCCGGGACCCCGCCATCCGCGACGCGGCCCTCACCTTCGTCTTCGTGGGCGGCGGCTACGCCGGCGTCGAGGCGCTCGCCGAACTGGAGGACATGGCCCGCTACGCCTCGCGCTACTACCACAACGTCGCACCCGAGGACATGAAGTGGATCCTCGTGGAGGCCACCGGGCGCATCCTGCCGGAGGTCGGTGAGGAGATGGGCACGTACACCGTCACCGAACTGCGGCGGCGCAACATCGACGTCCGCCTGGAGACACGGCTGGAATCGTGCGCGGACCGGGTCGCCGTACTGAGTGACGGCGCCCGCTTCCCCACTCGCACGGTCGTGTGGACCGCCGGCGTCAAACCGCACCCGGTCCTGGCCGCCACCGACCTGCCGCGCGACGAACGCGGACGGCTGAAGTGCACCGCCCGGTTGACGGTCGACGGCACCACGCACGCGTGGGGCGCGGGTGACGCGGCGGCCGTGCCCGACGTGACGGCCGAGAAGCCGGGGACACAGACCGCGCCCAACGCCCAGCACGCGGTGCGCCAGGCCAGGGTCCTCGGCGACAACATCGCCCACTCCCTGCGCGGCGAGGACCTTCAGACGTACGAGCACGCGTACGTGGGTTCGGTGGCCTCCCTCGGCCTGCACAAGGGTGTCGCACACGTCTACGGACGCCGGCTCAAGGGCTACCCTGCTTGGTTGATGCACCGCGCGTACCACCTGAGCCGGGTGCCGACCTTCAACCGCAAGGTCCGCGTGCTCGCCGAATGGACCCTTTCCGGACTCTTCAAGAGGGAGATCGTGTCACTCGGTTCACTCGAACACCCCCGGGCCGAGTTCGAACTCGCGGCCGGGGGAAAGCCTCCTCAGGACCCGAAGGGGTCGTCCTGACCGGAAGCAGGAACTCCCGCGGACAGACCGGCGTCTGACGGATGTCGGTCCGGTCGGCCAGACTGGTCCCCGACTTTGGGCGGGCCCACCGCTCGCTCTTCGAACCCACGAGGCTTTTCCCAAGTGAACTTCACGCGCTGGAGCGCCCGAATTCCCGGAACGCAGCGCCGCGCCGCCGCGCGGGCCGACCACCCGGCCACCCCGGACCGGCGCGGGGAAGGGACGGTACCCCCGGCCCGGGCCGAGCCGCCGGCCGACGATCCGCAGGCCGCGCCCGCGGTCGACGAACTGCCGGTGCGGGAGGTCCTCGACCGCGTCCCGGCCCTCGTCGCCCTGCTGCACGGCCCCGACCACCGCATCGCGTACGTCAACGGCGCGTACGTGACGGCCTTCGGCGCCCGCCCCGTCGGCGAGCCCGCCCGGACGGCCCTGCCCGAGCTGGACGGACTAGGCCTGCTGCCGCTCCTCGACCAGGTGCTGCGCAGCGCCAAGCCGCGCACGCTCAAGTCCCGCAAGGCCCCCGACGGCCGCTCCTACACGTTCACCTGCACCCCCGTCGACGCCCCGGCCACCGGGGACTGCGCCGACGGCAAGGACGGCGCGGACGGCAGGAACGGCGGCGTCCTGGTCTTCGCCACCGACGTCACCGACCACGCCGAGGCGGCCGAGCGGCTGCGCGCCAGTGAGCGCAGACAGCGCGAGACCGCCGTCACCCTCCAGCGCTCCCTGCTCCCGCAGGAGCTCGAGCAGCCCGACGACCTGCGCATCGCGGCCACCTACCTGCCCGGCGGCACGGAGGCCGCCGTCGGCGGCGACTGGTACGACGTCATCACCCTCGGCGGCGGCCGCACCGCCCTCGTCATCGGCGACGTCATGGGCCGCGGGGTCCGCGCGGCGGCCGTCATGGGCCAGCTCCGCACGGCCGTCCGCGCCTACGCCAGACTCGACCTGCCGCCGCACGAAATCCTCCAGCTCCTCGACGGCCTCGCCACGGAGATCGACGCCAACCAGATCGCCACCTGCGTGTACGCCATCCACGACCCGAACGAGGGCCGGCTGATGTACGCCTCGGCGGGCCACCTGCCGATCCTCGTCCGCGACGAGAGCGGCACCGTGCTCCGCGCCGACGAACCGACCGGACCCCCGCTCGGCACCGGCGGCTGGATGCACGCCTCCGGCTCGATCCCGCTGAGCCCCGGCTCCACCGCGGTCCTCTACACGGACGGCCTGGTCGAGCGCCGCGACGAGGACCTCGACGTCGGCATCGCCGCCCTGGAGCGCGCCCTCGCCGGCGCCACCGGCACCCCGCAGGTGGTCTGCGACCGCCTGGTGCGCGCCGCCGGGGTCACCGCCGACCACGACGACGACGTGGCCGTCCTCGTCCTCCAGCACCCGGCCCGTACGGGACCGGACAGCGAGCTCTTCCGCAACGCCGCCCTGGAGCTGCTCGGCGGCGTGGAAGCGGCCCCGCGCGCGCGTGCCTTCGCCTCCGGCGTGCTGACCAGCTGGCGCTTCCCCCGGGAACTGCACGACCTGGGCGTCCTCGCCGCCAGCGAGCTCGTGGCGAACTCCCTCCAGCACGGCACCCCGCCGATGCGCCTCCGGCTGCGCCGCACCGACCGCCGCCTGATCATCGAGGTCACCGACGGCGACGACCACCTGCCGCGCCGCCGCAGAGCCGAGCCCGCCGACGAGGCGGGCCGGGGCATCGCGATCGTCGCCACGATCGCCTCCGGCTGGGGCTCCAGACGCACCCCTGGCGGCGGCAAGGCGGTCTGGTGCGAGTTCGCCCTGCCGGGCGCCGCGCGGACCTGACGGGCTGCGCGTGGCGGCGTACACGGCCGCCGCCGGGTGTCTGGCCGCTTCCGGCCGCCGGTGCTAGTAGCTCACCCATGGCAGACGCGAAAGCAGACGCGGGCGGGAACGCAGACGCGGGCGAGAACCGGCCGGGCTTCCAGCTCGCCGGCGGCGCCCCCGAGCGCTACGAGCGGTACGTCGAGCCGATCATGGCGCCCTTCGTGACGGCGGTCGTGGACGCCGCCGGGCTCTTCCCCGGGGCAAGGGTCCTCGACCTGGCCTGCGGTACGGGTTTCGCGGCCCGCGCCGCCGCCCTGCGGGCCGGTCCCACCGGCCGGGTCGCGGGCGCCGACGTCAACGAGGGCATGCTCCGGGTGGCCGCGACCCACATGCCCGGCACGCACCCCGGCATCGAGTTCACCCTCGCCCCCGCCGACGCGCTCCCGTACCCGGACGCCGCCTTCGACGCGGTGATCTGCCAGCAGGGCGCCCAGTTCTTCCCCGACCTGCACGCGGCGCTGGCGGAGACCGCCCGGGTCACCCGCCCCGGCGGCCGCTTCGCCGCCACCGTCTGGACCCCCAAGGAGCGCTCCCCGTACTTCGCCGCCCAGTACGAGGCCGTCGAGGAGTACGGCGGCCCGGAGGCGGCCGCGAACCACGCCCGCGCCTTCGCGTGCGCCCCGGACCACCTCTCGGACGCCGTCCGCGCCGCCGGCTTCCACGACGTGACAGCCCACGACACGACCTTCGGCATCACCCTGCCGCCCCTCACGGTCTACGCCTCCGCCCAGCTCTCGGCCCTCCCATGGGGGCAGGCCGTCGTCGACGCGGGCGGCCCCGAGGCCCTCGCCGCGGCGGGCCGGCTGGTCTGCGACCGGCTCACCCACCACACGGCCGCCGACGGCACGGCGACCCTCCCGTTCACGGCCACGCTGGTCGCCGGCGTCCGCTGAAACGCGCGCGTGGCCGCCACCGAAGTGACGACCACGCGCGCGTGCACACCTTTTTCGCCGGTCAGGCGCTCACTCCCATCGGCTCCGCCGGGGCACCGCCCTGCGCCACCACCCGGCTCTGCGCCAGCGACGGCTGGTTCTGCACCGGCGTGAGCCGCCGCCCCAGGCGTACGGCCAGAACCGTGATCCCCAGGGAGAACAACAGGAACGTCAGGATGTACGGCGCGTTCAACGACGCCCCCATGGGACCCCCGATAGCGGGCCCGACCGCCAGCGCGAGCTGCTTCACCAGCGCGAAGGCCGAGTTGTACTGCCCCGCCATCCCCGTCGGCGCCAGATCGGCCACCAGCGGCGCGAGCGTCGGCGACAGCATCGCCTCCCCGAGCCCGAAGAGCGCGTACGTGGAGATGAACGCGGCCGTCGCCATGGTCTGGCTGCCGTGCCCGAGCCCCGCGTAACCGGCGACCGCCCAGGCGAAGGCCCAGAGCAGCCCGACCGCCGCGATGACGCGCGTCCGCTTGCGCCGCTCGACGAACCGCAGCACCGCGAACTGCGCGACCACGATCATCGCCGTGTTCGCCGCGAGCGCCGTGCCGAGCGCGGAGGTCGAGATACCGGCCGCCTCGACGCCGTAGGCGCTCAGACCCGACTCGAACTGCCCGTAGCAGGCGAAGAACAGCACGAAGCCCAGTACGCAGAGCTGCACCATGGCCCGGTTGCCGAGGAGCTGGCGGTAGCTGCCGCCCGTGCCCTGCGGCGCGTCCCCGACCCGCGGCGCGTGCGGCGTCCGTACGGTCGCCATGATCACGGCCAGCAGCAGGAACATCGCCGCCTCGATGGCGAACAGCAGCGTGAACGAGCCCGCGCGCGTGGTGTCGACGAGATGGCCGCCGATCAGACCACCCACGCCCAGGCCGAGGTTTTGCAGGAAGAACTGCATCGCGAAGGCGCGCGACCGCGTCTCCGCCGACGAGCAGTCCACGATCATCGTCGCCAGCGCCGGCTGCATCACGGCCTGCCCGGCCCCGAGCACCGCCGCCGACAGCAGTACGGCCGCGGCACTGCCCGCGAGCCCCAGGCTCAGCGCCCCGAGCGCGGCGGCGACCAGGGCGACGACGAGGACCGGCCGCGGGCCGCGCCGGACGATGGCCCGCCCGGCGAACGGCAGCACGACGAGCGCGGCCACGGCGAAGACGGCGAGTACGAGACCCGCCGTCATGGCCCCGAGACCCCGCACCTGCGCCACATAGACGTACAGATACGGAACCGTGAAGCCGAGCCCGAACGCGCTCAGTGCGTTGCCCACATGGATCCGGCGCATCGCTGCGCCCATCGCCCTGGTCACTTTCACCTGCCTTGGTAGTGCTGTTAGCTCTGAACAGTTAGAAGCTAAAGTTCGAAGTTGAACAGTACACCTCGAAGGACTTCAACGCCAAGTAAGGGCGTGCCATACTGCGGCCATGGGTGACACCCCCGGCGTCGGCCTCAGCGAGCCGACCCTCGAAGAACAGATCGCGGCCTACCAGCGCGAGTTCCGGGACCTCGATCCCCAGGTCGAGAAGATCGTCTCGGCGCTCGGCCGGCTGAACCGCCGGATGAACGTCGCCTACGGCCGCCAGACCGCCACCCTCGGCATCAGCAACGCCGAGTGGGAGGTCCTCAAGGCGCTCGTCCTCTCCGGCGCGCCCTACCGCCTGGGCCCGAGCGACCTGGCCAAGAGGCTGGGCCTCACCCCGGCCGCCATGACCCACCGCATCGACCGCATGGTCACGGAGGGCCTGGTCACCAGGGAACGGGACGAGTCCAACCGGGTACGCGTCATCGTCGAGCTGACCGCCGAGGGCCGCGAGAAGTGGCTGGAGGCGATGCGTCTCGCCACGGTCTTCGAGGAGGACCTGCTCCAGGACCTCTCCCCGGAGGAGCGCGGTGTCCTCGGCGAGGTCCTCACCCGCCTCCTGCGCAGGGTGGAGGACCAGCAGCCGGACGCGGGCGGCCGGCTCAGCGACCTCGACTGAAAAGTTCTTGACAGAGGCCCTTGACACCAGGATGCCCGGTCCGTAAGGTTCTTCGAGTTGCCACGGGGCCGTAACGGTTCTGCGACAGCACCTTCCGCCGCTGAAGCGGCACCCAAACCACCAGCACGATCTCCCGTAAGGGTCGGATTTTGGCGCGCCCGAATTCGATTCGATGTGGGCACTCGGCACCTCCGATTAGGAAGCACCGAGAAGATCCGCTAAAGTCTGGGACGTCGGAACGGCCCAACAGCCGGAAAGACAAAACCCGCTGACTGGGAATCAGGCCCGAAAGGATCTGATAGAGTCGGAACCGCCGGAAAGGAAACCGCGAGAGCGGAAACCTGGAAAGCGCCGAGGAAATCGGAACCGGAAACGGTCTGATAGAGTCGGAAACGCAAGACCGAAGGGAAAAGCCCGGAGGAAAGCCCGAGACAGTAACTCGGGTGAGTA
>NZ_JBHWHV010000025.1:110925-122892 GCF_042732375.1 Streptomyces sp. NPDC059785 | reverse complement strand
CGCCCCCCGGGGGGGCGGGCCCTCGATATAAACCCACGTTTCCGGGGGGGGGGGGGCCCCCGCGGGGCGGGGGGGGCGCACGCGGCACCCGGCCCCCGGGGCCGTGGGCGCCCGGCGCCCGCCGCCGCGGCCGGGACCCGTGGCTACCGCCGTGTCCGAAACCCGGGTCCCGGGTTCCGGGTTCCGGAACCCGGGACCCGGGACGCGGCTGCTGCCGCGCCCGGCATCCCGGCCCCCGGTCCTGGCCGCCGCCAAGGCCCGGACCACGGCGGCGGTCGGGGCGTCCGGGGCACAGGGGCAGCGCTTGCTCCGGCCCGCATGGCTTACGACCACGTGGGTCCGGGCGGGGCGAGTGTGTCGCTGGGGCGGCTCGCAGGCGCGGTCGTGCTGGCCTCGGACGGGGACGTCGTCCGGGTCAGCAAGGCGGTCATCACCGCTACTTCGCCGCATCCTGCGGCGGCGCACCGCTGGAGATCATCAAGGAGTACATCGAGAACCAGAAGCGACCCGGCTGAGGGCAACAGTGCAGACCCGTGCACCCGTGCACCCGTGCACCCGTGCACCCGTGCAGGTCACCCTGTCTTGAGAAGCGCTTCCTCCCGGGCGTGAACGCTTGGGGTTCCGCGCCAGATCATGCTGAAACGGGCGGGCCCCTCCTGCCCGGACGGCGGGAGGGGCCCGCCCGCGCCTCATTCCTTGGTGCCGATCGCCTCGACAGGGCGGATCCGCAGCAGCCGCCAGGTGGGGACCATCGTGCCCGTGGCGGCGAGCAGGGCGGTCGCCCCGGCGATCGCCAGGTAGCCGGTGCCGGGTACGGCGGGCAGCGGGGTGCCGCCCAGCGCGAGGGCCACCAGGGCCAGCGGGAACAGGGCCAGCAGCGTGCCGAGGCCGACACCGACCGCGATCACGGCGAGGCTCTCGCGGAACATCATGCCGAGGACCTGCCGGCGGGCGGTGCCCGACAGCCGCAGCAGGGCGAACTCGCGGCGCCGGCTCGCGGTGTTCATCGCCTGCGTGTTGACGACGGTGACACCGGTGTAGGCGATGATCACGCCGACGACGAGGTAGTTGACCCAGGCGTTGGCCCGCTGTTCCGTCAGCTGGTCCTCGTTGTCGATGCGGTCCTGGACGACGGTGCCCGGGTAGTCCGCCGCGAGGCGGGCCAGGGCCGCGTCCAGTCCCGCCGCCGAGGGCGCGGACCGCACCAGTACGGACGCGTCGAGCCGCCCGGTGGTGTGGGCCAGCAGCAGACCGTGGTCGAGGGTGAGGTCGGCGAAGCCGAGGCCGCGTTCGTAGACGGCGACGATGCGCAGCCGGACCTCGGTGCCGTCGCCCAGCCAGATCCGTGCGACGTCGCCGACGTCGAGGCCGAGCTGGGAGGCCGTGACGCCGCTGACCGCCACGGTGTCCGGTGCCAGCCGGGACAGGTCGCCCCCGGTCGCGCGCAGATCGAGGGTGGCGCCCAGCGCCTCCGGCTCGACACCCTGCGCGCTGAGCGGCACCGACGTCTCCTCGCCGAACATCTTCTCCACCGCGACGGCCTTGGACGTCACGACGCCGGTCGCCGCCTTCACCTGCTTCAACTCGGCCACTCGGTCGGCGAGTTCGGGCGAGAGTCCGGCGGACGAGGTCAGTACGTGGTCAGCGACCAGGCCCTCGCGGGTCTGCTCGGCCGACTCCCGCAGCGCGGTGGTCTGGGTGAAGACCACGGTCGACGCGAACGCGATGGCGAGCACGAGCGGGACGACCGCCCCGGCCAGGGCGCCCACATTGGCACGGGTGTTGGCCGCCGCGAGGTATCCGGTGACGCCGGTCCGGTCGAGCAGCGGGGCGAGCAGACGCAGCGCGGCCCGGGTCAGCAGCGGGCCGAGCACGCCGACCGCGATCACCAGGATGATCACGAGTCCGTTGGCGATGCCGACCAGCGTGAAGAAGTCCGACTGCTGGGTCAGTCCGGTGGAGAAGGCGCCCGCCGCCACCGCCAGGAGCACCAGCCCGGTCACCCGGCGTCCCCGGCCGAGACCGGGCCGCTCCACCGCGGCCTCCCCCAGTGCCTCGGTCGGCCGGATGCGGGTGGCGCGCCGGGACGCCAGCAGCACGGTGACGAGCGCCGTCAGGGCGGTCACCGCGACCGCCCCGAGGAAGGGCAGGGGTCCGAGGACGGGCGCGAAGTCCGGCGGCACGATGCCGTGTCCGGCGAACCGGTCCGCGAGCCAGTACACGACCACCGCGCCGAGCGGGCAGCCGAGGACGCCCGCGACGGCTCCGGTGACCGCGGCCTCGGCTGCCACCATGCGCCGGATCTGGCCGGGTGTGGTGCCCACGGCGCGCAGCAGGGCGATCTCCCGGCGGCGGTGCCGGACGGACAGGGCGGTGGTGGAGCAGAGCACGAACACGGCGACGAGCAGTACGTTCCCGCCGATCGCGGTGGCCAGCAGCACCAGGTTGGAGCCGCTGACGGCGATGTCGAGGAACTCGGCCCGGCCGCGCCCGGACCCCGTGGACACGGTGAGCGTGTCGTCGTCCAGGGCCGCTCCGACGGCGGCGGCGAGCCGTTCGGGCGAGGTGCCCGGCTCGGCGAGGACCCCTAGGGCGTCGGCCGTGCCGTCCGGTGCCATGGCCCGTACCGCCGCGTCGGTGAGGAAGACCACCGACTGACGGGGCGTCCCGCCGCCCGCGAGCGCGACGGTCCCGGACACCCGGTACGCGCGCGGCGTGCCGGACGTCATCAGGCGTACGGAGTCGCCCGGCCGGACCCCGGCCCGCCGCGCGAGGTCGGCGTCGAGCACGGCCTCGTCGGCGGTGCGGGGCGCGCGGCCGGTGGCGAGCCGGAAGTCGCCGAGGCGGAGCCCCGACCAGTTGTGGGCCGTGGTGGCGCCGCCGTTGCGGCCGGGTACGGGGTCGCCGTCGCGCGTGACGAGCCGTACCGTCGCGCCCGTGTCGGCGACGACCTCGCGCACCCCGTCCGCGCGGGCGACGCGGCCCGCGAGGGCGGTGTCGACCGGTACCCGTTCGGGCAGCGGCTGGGCCTCCTCGGACGTGGAGCCGTCAACGGACTTCAGCTTCAGGCGGGTCTCCTGGCGGCCCGTGACGAGGGCGTCGGCCCGTGCGTAGCGCTCGGCGGCGGAACCGGAGCGCAGCCCCGACTCCAGCAGGACGCCGCAGGCGCTGAGGACGGCGGCGCCGAGCAGCAGCGCGACGAAGGTACCGGCGAAACCGCCCTTGCGGGCCTTGAGAGTGAGCAGCGCGAGGCCCAGCATCAGACGGCCCTCCGCAGCCCGGCCATGACCTCGGCGACGTGCCCGGCGCCCGGCGCGGTGAGTTCGTCCACGATCCGGCCCGCGCTCAGGAAGAGCGCCCGGTCGGTGTGCGCGGCGGCCATCGGGTCGTGCGTCACCATCACCACCGTCTGGTGCATGTCGGTGACGGCCTGCCTGAGCAGTCCCAGGATGTCCCGGGCGGTCTCGGGGTCCAGTGCGCCCGTCGGCTCGTCCGCGAAGATCACCTCGGGCCGGGTGGCCAGCGCCCGCGCGATCGCCACCCGCTGCTGCTGGCCGCCGGAGAGTTCGGCGGGCCGGCGCCCGAGCCGCCCCGTCAGTCCGACCCCGGCGACGATGTGGTCCAGCCAGTCGGCGTCGGGCTGCCGTCCGGCCAGTCTGAGCGGCAGCGTGATGTTCTGCTCGACGGTGAGGGAGGGCAGCAGGTTGAACGCCTGGAAGACGAAGCCGACCCGGGTGCGCCGCAGCTCCGTCAGCCGGGCCTCCCGCAGCCGCGCCAGGTCCTGGCCGCCGATGTGGACGGCGCCCGACGTGGGCCGGTCCAGGCCCGCCGCACAGTGCAGGAACGTGGACTTGCCCGAGCCCGAGGGGCCCATGACCGCCGTGAACGTGCCCGTCTCGAGGTCGGCGCCGACGCCGTCCAGGGCCAGTACGGACCCGGCGCCCTCCCCGTACCGCTTCGTCACGTCCGTGAGCCGGACCGCGGGACGGGTGCCGGTGGCCGGGAAGGGATGCTGCGCAGGCTGCACGGTGACTCCTGTGGTCCTGTAGTCCTGTGGTCGGGGCCGACGTTCTCGCGTCGCCGTATTCGCGGTCGTCGCGGTCGTCGCGGTCGTCGCTTCGTCGCGGTCGTCGCGGTCGTCGCTTCGTCGCTGTCGTCGCTTCGTCGCTGTCGTCGCTTCGTCGCTGTCGTCGCTTCGTCGCGGTGGTTGCTTCGTCGCGGTCGTCGCTGTCTCAAGTTCAGCCCGGCGAACGGGCGCCGACCTCGGCCGGAGCGACGAACGGCGGCCTCGGCCGCACGGGCGAGACGCGGCGGGACCTCGCCCGGAGGGAGGAGGAACGGGCACCCGCGCACGGGTCCGCGCGGCGGGTGTCTCCTCCTTGCGGATGATCTCTCCGCGGAGGAGAAGGGGCGCCGATCTCAGCCTGGAAGCAGAGCGTCGGCCGCCACGGTCCGTCTACCGTGTGTCTCATGCACCGCATGGACTCGTTCGCGGGACGCCGCATGCCCCGGGCCTTCGTGGACGCGGCGCTGGCCGCCGTGCTCGCCGCCAGTTGCCTCGCCGTACCCGGCATGCTGCCGCCCGAGGGACCCGTGCTGCGCGCCCCGGACGCCTGGTGGCTGCTGATCGCCCTGGCGGCCACGCTGCCGCTGGCCGTGCACCGGCTCGCCCCGGTCCCCGTACTGCTGGTCATGGCCGTCAGCAGCGCCCTGCTCCAGGCGCTGCACTACGTCCCGCGGCTCGCGAGTCCCGACGGCACGTCCATCGGGCCCAGCTATACGGCCGTGGCGGTGGCCGTCTTCCTCACCGCCCGGCGCTCGTCGTCCCGGACCGCCACGCGGGTCACCGGCGTACTGATCCCGGTCGCGGCCGTCACCGAGGCGGTGCTCGCGCCGTCCGGCTACCGGATCGCCGCGTGGGCGACCGAGGCGGTGCTGCTGGTCGCGGCCTGGGCGCTGGGCCGGCTGGCGCGGGCGCGCGCCGCCATCGCCCAGCAGGCGCTGGAACGGGCCGCCGCGCTGGAACGGGAGCAGACCGCCAACGAGCGCGCCGCCGTCATGGAGGAGCGGGCCCGCATCGCACGCGAACTGCACGACATCGTCGCCCACAACGTCAGCCTCATGGTCGTGCAGACGATCGCCGCCGACCGGATCCAGGACCGGGACGGGGCACGGGCGCACGAACTGCACGGCACCATCGAGGAGACCGGGCGGGCCACCGTGACCGAGCTGCGGCGCCTGCTCGACGTGCTGCGCACCGACGAGGAGGCGGACGCCGATCCCAGCAGGCAGCCGCCCCAGCCCACCGTCGACGCCCTGCCCGCGCTCGTCGACGCCGTCCGCGAGGCGGGGCTCGACGTCGGCTTCACCACCAGCGGCACGCCCGCCGAGCTGCCCGCCGGGTCACAGCTCACCGTGTACCGGGTCGTGCAGGAGGCGCTCACCAACACGCTGAAGCACGCCGGTCCCACGCACACGTCGCTCAGCGTCGCCTGGGAGGCGGACCGCGGCCGGCTGGTCGTCCGGGTCTGCGACGACGGTCCCGTACCCGACCGTCAGGCACCGGGTGTTCCGAAGCCCGCCAAGGGGGCGGGGCACGGTCTGGTGGGCATGCGGGAGCGCGTCGCCGCCGTGGGCGGCTCCCTGCACACCGGGCCCCGGCCCGCCGGGGGTTACTGCGTCCACGTCACCGTCCCGCTCCCGGCCGCACCGGGCTCCGGAACACCTCACGAAGAAGCCGAGGCACACGAAGCACACGAAGAACGCGGAGAACGCGGAGAACGCGGAGAACGCGGAGAACGCGAAGTAAACGAAGAGAACACTGAGCAGCATGGGAGCACACAGCATGCGGGCGATCCGCGTCCTGCTGGTCGATGACCAGCCCATGATCCGCACGGGTTTCCGGCTCATCCTGGAGGCCGAGCCGGACATCACCGTGGTCGGGGAGTCCCCCGACGGCGAGCGCGCGGTCGCGGACACCCGCGAGCTGCGGCCCGACATCGTCCTGATGGACATACGGATGCCGGGCACGGACGGTGTCGAGGCCACCCGGCGGATCGTCGCGGACGGTTCGGCGAGCCGGGTCATCATCCTGACCACCTTCGACCTGGACGCCCATGTCGTGGACGCGCTGCGCGCCGGGGCCAGCGGCTTCCTCGTCAAGGACGGTCCCGCCGACTCGCTGGTCGAGGCGATCCGCACGGTCGACGCGGGGGACGCGGTGCTCTCCCCTCGCGTCACCCACCGGCTGCTCGACCGGTTCGCCCGGCTCGCCGACGCGACCATCCCGCCCGTGCCGTCGCGCCTCGCGGCGCTGACCGGGCGCGAACTCGACGTGCTGCGCGCGCTGACCCGTGGCCTCTCCAACGCGGAGATAGCCCACGAGCTGGGCGTCGGCGAAACCACCGTCAAGACGCACGTCGCCCACATCCTGGACAAGTGCGACCTGCGCGACCGCGTCCAGGCGGTGATTCTGGCGTACGACAGCGGGCTGGTGGTGCCGGGGGGTGGTCAGCGGTGACGGTCGCCGACGGGTGACGGTCACCGACGGGCGCCGCTCGCCGACGGGCGCCGCTCGGGATGTGCCGCGGTCTGCCGTCGGGCAGCTGCGGCGCCGTCGTGGCCGGTCGCGCAGTTCCCCGCGCCCCTACCGGGGCCACCACCGGTCCGGCGCGCCGGAGCCTGCCGCGGACTGCCGTCGGGCGGCCGCGGCGCCGTCGTGGCCGGTCGCGCAGTTCCCCGCGCCCCTATGGGGTTGCCGCGGCCTTCTCGAAGGCCGCGTACGCCGGCTCGTCGAAGAGGACGAACCTGGCCTCCGTCACCTGCGTGTCCGTGCTCCGTACCGTTTCGATCGCGATGCGGGCGGCGTCGGGCAGCGGCCAGCCGTAGATGCCCGCCGAGACGGCGGGGAACGCGACCGTGCGGGCGGCCAGTTCGTCGGCGACGCGGAGTGATTCGCGGTAGCAGGAGGCCAGCAGGCCGGAGCGGTCCTCCTCGCGGCTGTAGCGGGGGCCCACCGTGTGGATCACCCAGCGCGCGTCCAGCCGGCCGGCCGTGGTGGCGACCGCCCGGCCGGTCGGCAGCCCCTTGCCGTAGTGGCCGGCCCGCAGCTCCCGGCAGGCGGCCAGGATCTCCGGGCCGCCGCGCCGGTGGATCGCGCCGTCGACGCCTCCCCCGCCGAGCAGCGAGGAGTTGGCGGCGTTGACGATGGCGTCGACGGTCTGCCGGGTGATGTCGCCCTGGACGAGCGTGATCCGAGTCATGCGCTGCGCAGCCTCCGCCACACAGCCTTGGCCGCGTTGTGTCCGGACATCCCGTGCACACCCGGTCCCGGCGGGGTGGCCGACGAGCAGATGAACACGGCGGGATGCGGGGTCGAGTACGGGAACAGGGACACCTTGGGCCGCAGCAGCAGCTGGATCCCGGAGGCCGCGCCGCAGGCGATGTCGCCGCCGACGTAGTTGGCGTTGCGGGCGGCGAGCTGCGGCGGTCCCGCGGTCGCCCGGGCGAGGACACGGTCGCGGAACCCCGGCGCGAACCGCTCCAGTTGACGCTCGACGGCGTCGGTGAGATCCCCGCTCCAGCCGTTCGGCACATGGCCGTACGCCCAGAAGACGTGCTTGCCCTCGGGTGCCCTGGAGGGGTCGGCGACGCTGGGCTGCACGGTGATCAGGAAGGGCGTCTCGGGCGCCCGGCCCGCGCGGGAAGCCGCGTGCAGCGCGGTGCCGATCTCCCGGTGGTCGGCGCCGACCTGGACGGTTCCGGCGGCACGGGCCTCCTTCGCGGTCCAGGGCACGGGACCGTCGAGGGCGTAGTCGACCTTGAAGACCGAGGCCCCGTACCGGTAGCCGTCGTAGTAGCGGCCGAGCCCCGCGATACGGGCGAGCGCGGCGGGCGAGGTGTCGAAGACATAGGCCCGGGCGGGCGGCAGGTCGTCGAAGTGCCTGACCTCGTAGTCGGTGTGGACGGCGCCGCCGAGGTCCTTCAGGTACGCCGCGAGCGCGTCGGAGATCGACTGGGAGCCGCCGCGCGCGACGGGCCAGCCGCGGGCGTGCGCGGCGAGGGCGAAGACGAGGCCGACCGCGCCGGTTGCCACCCCGTTCAGCGGGGCGATGACATGGGCCACCAGTCCGGCGAACAGCGCCTTGGCCCGCTCGTCGCGGAAGCGGCGCGTCAGCCACGTCGACGGCGGCAGTCCGGCGAGGCCGAACCGGGCGAGGGTGACGGGGTCCCGGGGCAGCGAGGTGAGCGGCAGGGACATGAAGTCGCGGACCAGCGTGTCCCAGCGGGGCAGGAACGGCTCCACGAGTCTGCGGTACGCACCGGCGTCACGCGCGCCGAAGGACGCGGCCGTCTCCGCCACCGACCGCGAGAGCACGGCGGCGGTGCCATCGGGGAACGGGTGCGCCATGGGCAGTTCGGCGTGCAGCCACCGCAGCCCGTAGCGCTCCAGGGGCATCGTGCGGAAGACCGGTGAGTTGATCCCCAGGGGGTGGGCGGCGGAGCAGGGGTCGTGCCGGAAGCCGGGCAGGGTCAGCTCCTCGGTACTGGATCCGCCGCCGACCTGCCCGCGCGCTTCGAACACCGCCACGGAGAAGCCGCGGCGGGCCAGCTCCACGGCGGCCGTCAGTCCGTTCGGCCCCGCACCCACCACGACCGCATCGAGCATCGACGGCACGTTCGGACTCCTTCGTCAGCCGATGGCCAGTGGGGATCAGGATATGCCGCACCGCCGACAGGCCGAGGGGTGCGGGCGGAGGGCAGTCAGGCCGAGGGGTGCGGGCGGAGGGCAGTCAGGTAAGGGCGGACGGCAGTCGGGTACGGGCGACAGGCCGACGGGTGCGGGCGGCCGACCCGGGCGGGACGGTGCTCGGACCCGGGCGGCGGGACGGTGCTCGGGCCCGGGCGGCGGGACGGTGCTCGGACCAGGTCCGGACGGTGCTAGGTGTGCTGTCCCGGGACCGCGCCCGACTGCCGTGCACCCGGCCACCACGCGCGCGCCCGGCCTCCGCACGTGCCCGTGCCCCGCCTCCGCACGTGCCCGCCCGCCCGGTCAGGCCCCGCGGGCGAGCACGTCGATCACCCGGCGGGCCGTGGCCGCGTCCCGGGCGGCCGTGAAGGGCAGTGCGTTGCCGCCGGTTATCCGGAACGGCTCGCCGGTCAGGGTCAGATGGGCGCCGCCCGCCTCCTCGACCAGCAGCAGGCCCGCCGCGTGGTCCCAGGCCGCCTCCCAGGAGAACGCGGTGGCGTCCAGCTCGCCGCGGGCGACGGCGAGGTATTCGAGCCCCGCCGAGCCGCACGGGCGCGGCCGCACGCCCTCGGTGCGCAGGGCGAGCAGCGCGTGCTTCTGCTCGTCGGTGGTGTAGTCCGGGTGCGAGTGGGCCACGCTCAGCTCGCTGCCGGGGCCGGGGGAACCGGCGGTCAGCGGCTCGCCGTCGAGGACCGCGCCCCGGCCGCGTATCGCGGTGGCGAACTGCTCGCGCGCGGGCGCGTACGTCCACGAGGCGTGCAGGACGCCGTCCAGGGCGAGGGCGACCAGGGTGCAGAAACCGGTCTCGCCGCGGACGAACTGCCGGGTCCCGTCGACGGGGTCGACGATCCACACCGGGGCGCCGCCCTTCAGCGCCTCGTAGGTCGCCGGGTCGGCGTGCACCGCCTCCTCGCCGACCACGACGGAGCCGGGCAGCAGCTCGGGGAGCACCTTGGTCAGATACGCCTCCGCGTTGCGGTCGGCGTCCGTGACCAGGTCGTGCGGGCCCGCCTTCTGGTCGATCTCGTACGCGGCGAGCTGTCGGTGGCGCGGCATGATCTCGGTGGCGGCCGCCGTGCGGACCGCTTCCTCGACGTCTGCCACGCCCTGTGCGAGGAACTCCTCGATCTGTTCGATCATGCCTCCATGACAGCACGCCCCACTGACAATCCGGTCCCGGCCGGTGCACAGCGGGTGGAATCCGCGTGAACTCGGCGGGCGGGACCCCGGCATCCGAGCCCGTGGGCCCGCCCGCGACCGGGCCCGCACCCGCCTCAGCGCCCCACACCCGCACCCGCACCCGCACCCGCACCCGCCTCAGCGCCCCACCGCGTACCCCTGCATCCCGCGCGGGTTCGCCGCCGCGGACAGCACCCCGGTGCGCGGGTCCCGGGCGACGGCGCACAGCCGGCCCTCGGACCAGGCGTCGCCGATCAGCACGTCGTGGCCGCGGCGGCGCAGCTCCTTGACCACCTCCGGGTCGGTGCGCGACTCCACGGTGAGGCTGCCGGGGCGCATGCCGCGGGGGTAGAAGGAGCCGGGGAAGCTGTCGGTGTGCCAGTTGGGGGCGTCGACGGCGCCCTGGAGGTCGGGGCCGCCGCGCACCTCCTCGCGCAGCGCGACGGCGAGGAAGAAGTGGGTCTGCCACTGGTCCTGCTGGTCGCCGCCGGGGGTGCCGAACGCCATGACGGGGACGCCGTCGCGCAGTGCCAGGGACGGGGTGAGGGTGGTGCGCGGGCGGCGCCCCGGTGTCAGCGAGTTCGGCAGGCCCTCCTCCAGCCAGGTCATCTGGAGCCGGGTGCCGAGCGGGAAGCCCAGCTCGGGCACGACCGGGTTGGACTGGAGCCAGCCGCCGCTGGGCGTGGCGGCGACCATGTTGCCCCAGCAGTCCACGACGTCCAGGTGGCAGGTGTCGCCGCGGGTGGCGCCGTCCGCGCGGACGTCCGGTTCGCCGGGCACCGGGGACAGCGGGCTCTTGGCGACCGTCGGTTCACCGGCCCCGGGCACGCCGCCCACCACGTCGGCACCGGGCTCCCCGGCGGCGACCACGCGCGCGTGGGCACTGATCCGCGGGGTGCGCCCGCCGGGGCTGCCGGGCCGCAGCTCGTAGGACGCCTTGTCGCCGACGAGGACGCGCCGGGACGCGTTGTACGGCTCGGACAGCAGCGCGTCGAGCGGTACGGGCGCGTCCGCCGCGTCGCCGTACCAGGCCTCCCGGTCGGCCATGGCGAGCTTGCAGCCCTCGACGAGCAGGTGCACGTACTCCGCCGAGCCGTACGCGGGCAGTTCGGGCGGGAGCAGGGCGAGCTGCTGGAGCAGCACGGGCCCCTGGCTCCAGGGCCCCGCCTTGCACAGCGTCCAGCCCCGCCAGTCGTACGTCGCCGGGGCCTCGTACGTCGCGGACCACGAGGCCAGGTCGGTGGCGGTCAGCGTGCCGGTGTGGCGCTCGCCGCTGGTGTCCATGGTGGGCCGCTCGGACTGGCGCACCAGGGCCTCGGCGACGAAGCCGGTGCGCCACACCTCCCGCGCGGCCTCGATCTGCGCCTCTCGGCCGGGGTGCGCGGAGACCTCCGTGAGCAGCCGCCGCCAGGTCGCGGCGAGGGCGGGGTTGCGCAGGAGTGCGCCGGGGCGCGGCGCCTCGCCGCCCGGCAGGTACACCTCGGCGGACGAGGTCCACTCGGTCTCGAAGAGTTCGCGCACCGTCTGAACGGTCTCGCCGACGCGTTCCACGGGAGGATGCCCGTCTTCGGCGTACCCGATCGCGTACTTGAGGACGTCGGCGAGGGTCTTCGTGCCGTGGTCGCGCAGCAGCAGCATCCAGGCGTCGAATGCGCCGGGCACGGCCGCCGCGAGGGGTCCGGTGCCGGGGACCAGATCGAGGCCGAGGCCGCGGTAGTGGGCGACGGTCGCGCCGGCCGGGGCGACGCCCTGTCCGCACAGCACCCGCACCTCGCCGCCCGCGGGCGCGAGGAGGATCGGGACCTCGCCGGCCGGTCCGTTGAGGTGCGGCTCGACCACGTGCAGGACGAAACCGGCGGCCACCGCGGCGTCGAAGGCGTTGCCGCCCTCCTCCAGGACGGCCATCGCCGACTGGGAGGCGAGCCAGTGGGTGGAGGACACCATGCCGAAGGTGCCCTGGAGTGTCGGTCGAGTCGTGAACATCTGGCCCCTCACCTCGCTGTGGGCGGACCCCGGCCGGGGGGCGCCCCCCCCGGCGC